>JABJGS010000015.1 GCA_018703155.1 Francisellaceae bacterium
AGTAGTTTTCTTTTTAGCAGTAGTTTTCTTTTTAGCAGTAGTTTTCTTTTTAGCAGTAGTTTTCTTTTTAGCAGTAGTTTTCTTAGCTACTTTACGTTTAGCAGTGGTTTTCTTTTTAGCAGTAGTTTTCTTTTTAACAGTAGTTTTCTTTTTAACAGTAGTTTTCTTTTTAGCAGTAGTTTTCTTTTTAACAGTAGTTTTCTTTTTAGCAGTAGTTTTCTTTTTAGCTACTTTACGTTTAACAGTAGTTTTTTTAGCTACTTTACGTTTAACAGTAGTTTTTTTAGCTACTTTACGCTTAGCAGTAGTTTTCTTAGCTACTACTTTACGTTTAACGGCAGTTTTCTTAACTACCTTGCGTTTAGTCGCTTTCTTTGCAGTTTTTTTTGCCTTTGCCATAACTTCTATCTCCCAGTGATACCCAAAATTGAAACGTCACTACAAACATAGCACAAATATCTATTTGTTTCATAACTAAAACAAATTTTTTCAGATTTTATGTAGTGCTGGCATAGGGTTACAGATTTATTGAATACATTTTCGCATTATTCGTCGAGCTTTTAAGGTTGTAGTTCTGTTGAAGTTAATGTCTGTTGAAAATTCATTAAGGGGTTGATTTTAAACGGAAAAAGCTTAAAGGGAAATCCAGAAAACTTTGTGTGTAGTTAGTATATTTTCGACCTACGCATTGTTTTCAAGATGAATTAAAAAGGAAATAATTATTATTTTAATTTTTTTAAAAAAAATATTATTTATATGAAAATATTTTATAAATTAAGAAAAACCAAGCTACTGTAAATGTTTTTAGTAACTTGGTTATGAAAATTATTCAGTTTCAAGATTATTTTTAATTTCATTAATGTCTAAAGAGCTAGCTTGAGCAATTAATTCACGTAATGATTGGGCTGTCATAGCGCCAGAGTCAGAGTAAATGGCAATATTTCCTCTAAAGATCATTAGATGCGGGATGGATCTTAGCTCAAATTCCTCAGCAAGACTTTTTTCCTCTTCAACATTAACTTTGGCAAACCTTATCTTGGGATTTTGTTCTTCGGTAGCTATTTTCGTAAATATTTCACCAAACTGGACACATGGTCCACACCAGGGTGCCCAAAAATCTATTACAGTTACCATTTCTTCACCTGAAGATATTAATTCTTCAAATTGTATTTCATTTATATTCTGGATTTCCATGCTTATTCCTTGTTAATTATTGTCCATTACACCACAAATACTTGTGAAAACTTTATTTACAGGCTGTTGCCCATCTATTCTATGGAAGCTTGTGCCAAGCTCGCTCGCATTATCCCTATACCATTGAACAACAGGGGCTGTAGTTTCATGATAAATTGTAAGACGTTTTCTTATTGTCTCAGGTTTATCATCATCTCTTTGTTCCAAAAGCTCATTAGTTTTATCATCATACCATTTTTTTAATGGGGGATTATTTACTTCATGATAAACGCGGCCAGATGCTGGATGTACCCAGCGACCTCCTAGTCGATTAATAATATCTTCATCTGGTACATGGATTTCAATTACATAATCAATTGGTATTCCCAGTTTGGACAAAAATTGTGCTTGGTTAACTGTTCGAGGGAATCCATCAAATAAAAGAGATTTATTCATTTCGTTCGCAATTGCATTTTTTACGATTTCAAGAATAATTTCTTCAGATACAAGTTGCCCTGCCGCCATAATTTCTTTTACTTTTAGGCCAATAGGGGTTTGATTTTGTATTTCGGAGCGAAGCATATCACCAGTAGCAACACGTTTGGCCGAGTATTTCTCTATAATATTTGCAGCCTGGGTCCCTTTGCCTGCGCCTGGAGCGCCTAGTAGTATAATGTTCATAATGTCACCAAATATGCCAAATTGCCTGAATTATAACGTAGCCTAGTTATAATATTAAGAACTAAACTAGTAAAAACTTAAATTTAGTTGGTTTTGTAAATTTTGTAATAATTAACAACCCCATCACAGATGTTTGGTTGCGGGTCTTACTTCCATAACATTTAGACATAAATTGGGTGTATATTTAATTAGATAACCTACCAATTAAGCAACAAGGAAAAATTATGCATCGTAAGCGCTCCACTAGTAAAAAACCAAAACATTCACATGAATGGGTAGGGCCTAGCTATAGTCAAAGATCATTAAATCAGCCAATACCGAAGAACCACTTTCCAGAAACAGGTATCTCTAGTAATTGTGCATACCAGTTGATCCATGATGAATTAATGTTGGATGGCCAATCAAAGCTTAATCTAGCTACATTTGTCACAACATGGATGGAGCCAGAAGCTGAAAAGCTGATGATGGAAACTTTTGACAAAAATATGATTGATAAGGATGAATATCCGCAAACTGCAGAGATAGAAGCTAGATGTGCCAATATGCTGTTAGATTTATATAAAGCTGAGTCGGATGGTCTTGGTGTATCAACCGTAGGCTCAAGTGAGGCTGTTATGCTTGCAGGTCTTGCTTTTAAATGGAATTGGCGTAAGCGCATGAAAGCTAAAGGAAAACCAATAGATAAACCTAATTTAATTCTAGGGAGTAATGTCCAAGTAGTATGGGAGAAGTTTTGTCGATATTGGGATGTTGAGCCAATATACCTACCAATGGAGAAAGATAGATATGTCATAACTCCTGAGCAAGTTTTGGAGAAGATTGATGAGAATACTATTGGCGTAGTAGCTATTCTGGGAACTACTTTTACAGGTGAGAATGAACCTGTTAAAGAAATTCATGATGCGATAGTTGGTTATAATGAAAAAAACAATGACGATGTTCCTTTACATGTAGATGCAGCGAGTGGTGGATTTGTTGCTCCATTTTTGCATCCAGATCTAGAGTGGGATTTTTCTTTAAAACAGGTTAAATCTATAAATGTTTCTGGTCATAAATATGGTTTGGTTTATCCTGGGGTGGGCTGGGTTGTATGGAGAAGTGAAAAAGAGTTACCTGAAGATTTAGTTTTTCATGTGAACTACTTGGGCGGTGATATGCCAACTTTCACTTTAAATTTTTCTCGCCCAGGAAATCAAGTTGTAGCTCAATATTATAATTTCATTCGCTTAGGATTTGAAGGTTACCGCGATATAATGCAATCCTTAAGTGAAACCACAATGTATATATCATCTGCTCTTGAAAAAATGGGTAAATTTAAATTGTTATCTGATGGTAGTGCTATGCCGGTTTTTGCTTTTGCCTTGAAAGATGATTCTAAATATACAGTATTTGAGATATCAGATCATTTACGGCAGTATGGTTGGCAAGTTCCTGCATATACAATGCCAGATAACATAAATGACTTAGCTGTTTTACGCATAGTAATAAGAGAGGGCTTTAGTCGAGATATGGCTGATATGTTACTGGGTCATGTAAAAGAAACGATAGATTATCTTGAAACTAAGAGTAAAGATAGAGGTACTAATGGAAAACTTAAGTGTTAGCAATTGAATAAATTATTCAAAGTTTTTAGGTAAACTTTTGTCAAAGAGTTTAAGCTATCCAAGCTAATGTGCTCATTTATTTGATGGGCACTAGCATTACACAGACCAAATTCAACTAACTCACTGCAGTGTGAAGTTAGAAATCTAGCGTCAGAAGTTCCACCGCACGTAGAAGTTCTAGTTTGCACTTTGCATTCAGTTTCAATAGCTGAAGATATTGCATCATATAATGTACCTGGTTTATTCAGGAATGGCTTGGCACTAATGATATGGTTAATATTATAATCACACTGTGAGTCTTTGAGTAGGTTATGCACCGTGTCAAGAATGTAAGTGGTAGTGGATTCTGGGTTGAATCTTAAATTGAAGGCACAGTAACTAGAAGCTGGGATCACATTCACTGCAACTCCAGATTCGATTTGAGTAATCTCTAAGTTGCTAGCTGGGAATTCGTTACTGCCATGATCCCAAACAACATTATTCAACTCATGCATGAATTTGATCATATCATCATTGGGATTATGAGCCTTTTCAGGGTAAGCAACATGGCCTTGTTTACCGGTAAATTTTATATTGAAAGTTATTGAGCCACGACGACCAATTTTAACAATATCCCCAAATTTTTCAGAAGATGTTGGTTCACCCACAATACAATATTTGCTGTGGAAATTATTAATATTTTTTAGGGCATATATTGTCCCAGGAGTTGCATCACCTTCCTCACTACTAGTGATTAAAAAGCCAATATTAGGAGGTTTGTTAGTATCTAAATCTAGAAAATCTGCTGTGGCGCTAATCATACAAGCTAATGCTACTTTCATATCACAAGCACCACGACCGTATAAAGTATTATCTACTACTGTGGGAGCAAATGGAGGATATATCCATTCACTTAAGTCTCCAGGAGGGACCACATCAGTATGTCCAGCAAAAACCAAATCACAAGGTTGGGTTGGATCAAGGCAGGCCCAAAGGTTAGAAGCAATCTCATTATTTAGGTGCTGGATATGAAATCCAAGCTTCTGAAGATATCCCGTAAGGATTTTTTGGCAATTGGCATCATTGGGGGTTATGGATTCTTCAGCCATTAATTTAAGTGCAAGTTCTAGAGTATTAATATTCATAAATTATCTCAAGCAGGTATATCAATTTCTCTGAGGATGTTATTTATTCCAACTTTTGCTTTGGTTTTTGCATCTACTCTTTTTACGATTACAGCGCAAGCAAGACTATATTTTTTGCATTTGCTAGGGAGGTTACCCGGGATCACAACAGAGCCTGGTGGAATTTTGCCATAAGTTACTTCATCACGTTCACGGTCATAAATTTTAGTACTTTGTCCAAGAAATACTCCCATACTAATGACTGAGCCTTTGCCAATAATCACACCTTCTACAATTTCTGAGCGAGCTCCAATAAAGCAGTCATCTTCAATAATAGTTGGATTCGCTTGTAAAGGTTCTAAAACACCACCAATACCAGTACCGCCTGATATATGAACATTTTTACCAATTTGTGCACAAGATCCTATTGTAGCCCATGTGTCTATCATACATCCAGAATCTACATATGCACCAATATTTACATATGAAGGCATAACAACAGTATTTGGTGCGATATATGAGCCATACCTTACTGTAGCTGGAGGAACAAAACGTGCTCCTGATGAAATGAGAGCATCATCATTACTGCCATTAAATTTCAAAGGAACTTTATCATACCAACTGGTATGGTCAGCACTAATCACTTTGTTAGTGGAAATTTTAAAGTATAATAATATAGCTTTTTTAACCCACTGATTAACTTGCCAACTACCGTCGCCATTTTGACGTTCTGCAACTCTAATCTCTCCTAAATCTAGAAGTTTCATTGAGTTATTGATATTCTCAGTAAGCTTTGAACTGGGTTTGTCCCAGTTGTTACGTTCTTCAAACATTTGCTCTATTAAATTGACATCTATGTTTTGCATCAGCGTACCCTCATGGTCTTATTTCGATAGCTATTATGCTTGAATTGGGATATACTTTCCAGTGTACTAGTTTGATTACTAAGAAGAAGAGTGAATAAATCATCGCGATATATATCATTAATACTTTGTCTGTTAGTTATATTTGGTTTGAAACAATATTTTTCTGGTAAACAAGAACCTATAGATGAAAAAACAGAACCAGTTACGGTTGTTGTGGTTAAGCCAAAACTCTCGACTATCTTTGATGTTGTAACTACCGTTGGTACTTTGGAGCCAGAAAGTGAGGCACAAGTAGTCAATGGAACTCCTGGGCTATTGGAAGAAAAATTAGCTGCTCCAGGTGAATGGGTTAAAAAAGGTCAAAGCATTGCTAAACTAAAACCAGAAGCTGTACTTAGGGCTCCAATTAGCGGAATTATTTTAGATTGGTTAGTTAAAGATGGCAATTATCTTAGCGTTGGAACTCATGTTGGCGATATAATCAACCCTGAAAAACTATTAGTTAATTATACCTTACCAGAAACTATTTTTAAAAAGCTAAAAGTTGGCCAGATAGTAGAACTATCTACAAGAGCTGATCCTCAAAGAACTTATAAAGGGCAAGTTAGTTATGTAGCGCCATCTGCAGATCCCAAAACTCATCAAGTGCATGTTAGAGCTTTAGTTGAGAATATAGATAATGAGTTAATACCTGGATTGTTTGTGAAAATAACTCAACAACTGGGATTGAAAGTGGGGGCTATTTTAATCCCAGAAAATGTAGTAACTAAAAATATTGGTAGAAATTTTGTCTTCAAAATTATTGATAATAAAATTATAAAAACGACAGTGGCATTAGGAGCAATGCAAGGTGATAGAGTTGAAGTCATCCAAGGAGTTAGTGTGACTGATCGTGTGGTTTTAGCAATACCTCCAGGAATTGGGCAAAATAAAGAAATAGTTAAGGTCCAAGAGTTCACTGGAGACTGGTGATGAACCCATTCGTTGCTCGTCCACAAATGGCTTTAGCACTGAATCTAATGTTAGTATTAGCTGGTATTCTATCTTTTTTAACTTTACCTGTTCGCCATGAGCCCAATGTAATTTCAAAAACCATATCAATTGAAACAAGGTATAATGGTGCTCAAGCCAAAATTATAGAAGATGAGATTAGTGAGCCAATAGAAGAAGTGCTTGCAACGATTGATGGGATCAGGGATATTTATTCTGAGTCTGCTGATGGTAATAGCTATATTACCCTGAAATTAGATGATAGTGCAGATTATAATAAAGTATCTGCAGATGTAAAAGATGTTGTTGCTAGAATTTCAGCCTATTTGCCTAAACAAGCAGAAAAACCCAAAATTTATGAAAAAGCTAAACAGGATAGTGTTGTTGCATACTTAACGCTAACATCAACAGAGCACAATTATAGTGAGTTGTATGAGTTGTCTAAAAATTTGTTACGACAACAACTGTTAATGGTGGGGGGAGTTGCTAAAGTTGAAGTTTGGGGATCAGGTGAACGCTATATAAACGTAGCTGCAGATCCTATTGCTTTAGCGCAATATGGTCTTACACTAGAGTCTATTGTTGAAGTGTTAAATAAAGAAAAAACATTTGCATCTGGCGGTAAAATTAAAACCTTTTCTGGCACTAAAAATATTATAATTGATAGCCCATTTACATCATTAAAACAAATACAAAAAATACCAATAATAACTGGTAATGACGGTACTATAGAATTAGGTAATTTAGCGTCCATTTCAATTGAAGAGTTGGATGAAGAATATGAAAATTTAGTTGATGGTAAAAAACAAGTAATTTTGGGGGTGATAGCTAAGTTAACCGCAAATCCTATAAGCGTCGTTAATAAAGTTGAGAGTTGGGCTAAAGGAATAAATAGTCAAACTCAGCAAGGGCTTAAGATAGAAATGGTGGTTGATAAGACCCAACCTTTAAAAGATAACATCAACGGGGTTGGGAGATCTATAATTGAAGCAATTGCGATAGTTATAATTATAGTATCTATATCATTGAAGTCATTACGATTATCAATGATACCAAATTTAATTATTGTTATGTGTTTGATTTCTACATTTTCCATTGTAAAGTTGTTTGGATTTTCTATAAATCCAATAGTGCTGTTAGCTTTGGTGGTTTCTGTTGGGTTAATTGTAGATGACTCAATAGTGGTTATTGAAAGTATCTATCGACGAGTTGAATTAGGTGAAGATTTGCTTACTGCAACAAACAAGTCATTAAAAGATATTTCTTTTGCTGTTATTGTGATGACATTATCTATAGCTGCTGTATACGTGCCTTTGGCATTTCAGTCTGGGAAGAATGCTGTTATTTTTAGAGAGTTTGCATGGACTCTGTCTGGCGCAGTATTGATTTCAGGAATAATGGCTCTAACTCTAGTCCCAGCATTAATTAATAGAGTTGGCCAAATTAAAGCTCAGGAAAGTAGATTTTGGACAAATATTCAGACTATCTATGGTGCATATTTACAAAAAATAATTCCACATTTTTATAAAGTGTTATTCTTTTTTGCGATACTTTTAATAGTAACTGGGTATTTTTTTAATAAAATGCCATACGAATCAAGACCACCAGAAGAAAATGGTATTATTGTTGGTCGAGTGATGACCAAAAATGCTATTACACCGGCATTGAAAGAACAATGGAAGTTGCAACTTGTAGAAATTCTTGATAAAAATCCAAATGTGAAAAATCATTTGGTACAAAGTTTTCAACCAAATATGTTGCAGTGGATCGGTGCTTTAGTCCCGCGTACAGAACGTAGTGATTCAGATGCAGATGTTGGAAATAAAATTAAAGAAACTATTGAGAATAAAATTCAAGGTCCCAAATCAGAGTTCTTTATGCAAAGTAATTCCGGTGATGATTCGTTATCATTAGAGCTAGATATTTATTACAAAGATATGAACTCACAATTAATGGATCAGCTTGATAATTTCTTGGAAAATATGGAGGCATTGCCTGGAGTTGCTAGCGCTAGCTCTTCTGAGCTTGATAAAAAACTTCGTTATCTTATAACTGTAGATAGAGCGTTGCTGAGTAAGCTTGGGATTAATATAACAGATTTACAAAAACAATTATTTACTTTTTTTGAAGGCGTGGAAACATTTAAAATACATAGTGAAGACAATAAATTTAAAGTTATTGTTTCTGGTAGTAAAGAGGCTTCTGCGACTATTTCATCACTAAATAATTTTTTCATATATGATGATGAGCAGAATCCAATTCCTCTTGGTGGCTTAATTGATGTTAAGGAACAATTCTTGCCTGAAATTATTTCGCATGCAAACACAAGGAAAGTAATAACTGTTGTGATAAATTTTGTTCCTGGAATAGATTTTGATGATGGTGTACAAACTATTAAAACCTTCTCTATGGATAATATACCTAGTAGCGTAGCTTGGGATGTTTCCGGAAAATATACTAGTATTCAAGAATATAAACGGACTATGTATCTAACTTTTTTTCTTTGCCTTGTATTCATATTTCTAATTTTTGCTATGTTGTTTAATTCTTTTATTGAACCTTTTATTGTTATGTTTACGGTTCCTATTTCTATTTTTGGTGCAGTGTTATTAGTGTACTCTATGGGGGGGACTAATAATTTTTATTTCCAAATAGCAATTATTACATTAGTAGGATTGATTTCTAAGCATGGGGTTTTTATTGTAGATACTGCAAATAGACTTTTGCAGTCAGGCCAGCCATTATTTGATGCGACAGTTAATGCAGCAAAGCAGCGATTAAGGCCAATTTTGATAACTACACTAGCAATGTTGTCCGGAGCAATACCACTGCTGTACAGTTTGACCATAGACTCTGTTGGTCAAAAGCATATTGCTTGGGTTATTTTAGGAGGACTTACTTCTGGGACAATATTCTCATTGTTTATCATTCCTGTCATATACTTCAAGGTCAAACAAAGATTTACACAAAATCTAGACTAAGTTGTCAAACTGGTGTCTGATGTGTAATATATGCGCATATGGAGACCTCGAGATATAATTAACTTGAGGCTTAAAAAATAATAATAAAGCTTTGCAACTAATACTTGCATGATCATAACAAAGCTTTAATTAATACGGAGTTTGACACTAAATGAGAGCTGATTACGGTTTGTTAGCGAGTTTAGGATTATATACCTTAATTGTATTCCTAATAGCCTACACCTCAAGTTTGAAAACAAAAAAATTAAGCGATTATATGCTTGGTGGCCGTAGTTTATCAGCGCCAGTAACAGCGCTTGGGGCTGGAGCATCAGATATGAGCAGTTGGTTGCTTATGGGGTTGCCTGGCGCTGCATATTTGTATGGAGCAAATACTGTTTGGATTGCTGTAGCACTATGCGTTGGATCATATTTAAATTGGATCTTGGTTAGTGCAAGATTGAGAGTTTTTACTGAAAAATTTGAAGACTCGATGACTTTGCCAGAGTATTTGCGAGCAAGGTTTACCTCTGATAAAAATGATATTCTATTGAAACTAATTGTTTCAGGAATCTTTGTAGTTTTTTTCACTATATATTCTGCATCAGGACTCATTGCTGGAGCGTTGCTTTTAAAGTCTATATTTTCAATATCTTATGTTGTGGCTCTTCTATTAATAACTAGTATAATTTTGGTATATACTGCATTAGGTGGTTTTTTGGCGGTAAATCGTATCGACTTCTTCCAAGGAATTCTAATGTTAGTAGCGTTAGTTATTGTGCCAATAGTTATCTTTTTTAATGTAGATATGCCATTAGATGTAATAAATAAAGTTGCGCCAAAACATTTAGATGTTTTTTCAAATTTAAATGTACTATTAGTCTTATCTTATGTTGCATGGGGACTAGGATATTTTGGCCAGCCACATATTTTAGTGCGCTTTATGGCGGTGAAAAGTACAAAAGAATTGCCTCAAGCTAGACGAATATGTACGTCATGGATGGTACTTTCCCTTATTGGTGCAATATCAGTTGGTATTTTAGGTAAAGCATTATTTCCAGATTCTTTAAATGATCCTGAAATTATTTTTATTTTAAGTGCCAAAATGTTGTTTAATTCTTTTATGACGGGCATTCTTCTGTCAGCAGTATTATCAGCTATTATGAGCACAATATCAGCATTATTATTAATGTCTGCTAGCGCATTAGTAGGTGATATTTATCGTACGATTTCAACTAGAAATATAAGTGATAAACAGTTTATTTGGTTGAGCAGGGGAGCTGTAGCAATGCTTTCATTATTCAGCGGTGCATTGGCTTATGATGGTAATTCTAAAGTACTTTCAGTTGTAGCTTTTGCTTGGTCTGGGCTTGGCGCTGCATTTGGTCCAGTTATTTTGCTGGGACTATATTATAAAAAAATGAGCTATCGTGCAGCTATAGCCGGTATGGTTACAGGCGCTATAGTAGTTTTAGCTTGGAACATGCT
Source organism: Francisellaceae bacterium (assembly GCA_018703155.1). Lineage (GTDB taxonomy): Bacteria > Pseudomonadota > Gammaproteobacteria > UBA6186 > Azoamicaceae > JABJGS01. The sequence continues at coordinate 10,866 of JABJGS010000015.1, forward strand.
AGTTACAAATATTTTCTCTGCAGAGACCTTAAAGTCAATAAAACCGGGATTTGAATTACTCCCAGGTTTTATACTTAGTGTTTTAGCTATTCTTATTACATCAAAAATATTTCCACAGAAAGATCCACAGATATTAAGCACTATAGATGAATGTCTTGCTGAAAATTCAAATAGTTAGTTGCCAACCATAAAGTAGTTTAATCATAATAAAGAGATGAGTTATGCAAGGAAGCATAGATGGCTATTTATCTTAATAATTTCATTTTATTGTTAACAGGCATTTTAGTTTCCATACTAACATTTATGGGTGCTAGTGAGCTATTACCTATGTATGGTGGAACAACAAATGTATGGCTAGTTAGTCTATTGCACGCACAATTATTACTATCTGCTGGTCTTTTATATATCTATATTATGAAAAGTGTTTTTACAAAACGGTTGATGTTGATTATTAACACAGTGTTATTAGGATATTGTGCTATCAATAGAATTGATTTTGGTTTATCAATAAATAATTTACATGATTTTAGTAAATTGTATAGCGCTGTATTCATAAGTTTATTTTCTCAAAGTGCATTAGTTTATATTATTTTGGGTGCAATACCGGCTTCTTTTTATTTTCTATGTAATAGAGGTCAAGGGTTGGAACTGTCTAACATTAGAATGAAATACATCGCGTCAGTTCTTTTGGGTGGGGTAATTTATATTGGTTTCTTTGGTCAAAATTATTCTTTTCATGAGCAAAATCAAATATTTCAATATATTTGTATAGTACTATTTTTATTATATGGTATATCTGCATTTTGGCTTTTACGAAGTAACTATACCAATGAACCTTTATTTTATAATGATGCAAAACTAGGAAATTTTGAGAAAGTACAATTATGTTCAGCTTTCTTTTTCACAAACTTTTATTTTTTCACTATAACAGAGTTTATTGCACGAGATACAGTGTCATTACCAATAATTTGGTTTATACCTTTAGTTCTATATCTAGCATCTATTGTAATAACAGTGCGCCAAAATGTTTTCATAACAGGCGTCCAATTATTCTTGATAGCTATGGCTATTGTATTGATTAAATTAAATTCCATATGGACTCTGTGTTTACACGGAGCTGCATTTTTTTTAACCGCGTTATTGATACACAGCAGTCAAAAATCTAAGCAGAGAAAAAATGCTAAAGAATATAATAAATATTTTTGCATTGGGAGTATTCTTGGTGGGGCAGGAGTGATTTTTATAAATATGAAATCACCTTACCTAGATGCAACTTACGCAGCAATTTTATGTATTTCAGTGATATTTACTGCAAACACAAAATTAAGCGTAATGCGTCGAGGATTTGTTCTGATTTGTGTGATTAGCATTGTTTGTGTGACTAATATTTATTATATGCCAACATTGGCCATAAAGAAGGAAAGTGTTAGAGATCAGTTTGGTTTGGCGCGAATTTTCGATTCACCATTTATGAAAAAAAGAATTCTTATGCATGGTTCAACTATGCGAGGAGGACAATCTTTGGTTGAGCTTAAATCTGAAAACATAGATTTTTACTATGAGCCATTAAGTGATCTATTTAGAGTAGTAAGACAAAACAAACCTTATTTATCAGTTCTATCAATGGGTCTTGGAGTCGGGTCTTTATCTTGTTTGAGTGTAGATGGAGATCATTTTACCTTTATTGAGCCTAATATCAATATAAAAAGATTAGTGGATGCAAACTTTAATTATCTTAATAGCTGTCAAGATAAAGCTAAAGTTATTATTGGTGATCCACGTTGGGTATTAACGAGTATGCCTAAATTGAACAAATACGATATTATTGTTATAGATAACTATATATCTGGATCAATACCAAGTCATTTGTTAACTTTTGAAGCAATAAAAGAGTACCAATCGGCTTTGCAGCCAAATGGGATCCTAGCATTTCATGTATCAAATCGTTATATTGATTACGCTAAAATTTTGTCTCCAGCATTAGTCGCACAAGGATTTTCAGCTATCCGGGTAGATAAATATTTTGAATACACTTCTGTTACTGAGACTATTGAAAACATTAATAAAGCAAAAAATGGTGAATCTGGTTATAACTGGGTTATTGCAGTTCAAGGATCCATGGTAAACTCTGTGCTGGATGATGGGGGATTAGCAGGGAAAGAAATTATTAATGCTAATCAAAAAATTTTCAAGGATGAACAAGCAAGCTTATTTTAACAAATAGGAGCTTATGTGTTGTTAACAGAACTTATTTATAAAGCAAAACTTGGTGATTTAGGATTTCCAATATTATCTACCAGTGAGGCTCTTTCTATTTTTGCTGGTCTGGATGTTAATTCTAATGTTGAGTTATTAAATAATACTTTAAATTTAGCTGAAAAGTATAATTATGCATATAGGTTCCCTACGATATTAACGCCTAATATTGTGATCCACTCTCCTGCATTAGCTAAACTTGTTTTATTTGATGAATACGATAAGTTTGATCGAGGCGGGCGATCTTGGAAGCGGGCTAGAGCTCTTTTTGGTAAAAGTAGTACTACATGTTCTGGAGCATCGTGGCGACGAAAGCGTGATCACGTACAACCTGGACTCACCAAACCATGTCTTGGTGAATATGTAAAAATATTAAAAGAGGAAATCATCCCAAATCTATTAATTCGGTGGGAGTCTTTTGCAAATTCAGGTAAATATATAAATTTAACTGATGAGATTTATGAGATAGCTTTAACAATATCATTCCGTTGCTTTTTGGGAGCTAAACTAGAGCCTAATGTTAACGAACTTATTCGAAAGACATTGTCTTTTGGAAACTTACATCTTCGTAAGAGTCCTGTAATTGCTAAATACTATCCTTCTTTTAATACGGCAAAATTTAATAAAAATGTTGCCAAAGTTAGAAAAATATTGGCTGATACAATTGATGAGCAAAGTAGGTTGCCTGCTAGCACATCTATATTAACGCATTTACTAGCTAAAGATGAAAATACTACTTATCCTGACTCAAGACTTAATAAAGAAGAGGTTTTGGATGAGGCTGTGTTTATTTTAGCTACTGGGCAAATCACTGTTGGCTCAACTATGGTTTGGACTATAATAGAAATGCTCAAGCACCCATGTAGTGAACAGATCCTAATAAATGATTATAAAAAACACATTAATATAAATAATTTCACTATTGATTCATTAAGACATATTGGAAAAAGTAGAAATATTGTTAAGGAAGTTTTAAGGCTGTACCCTCCCATTTGGCAGACATATCGGGTTGCTAATTCTGATGTTTCACACGGTAAATATAAATTTACCAAAGGGGCCCATGTTACTGTTGATATTTTATCTTTGTCACGAAATCCGTTATTTTGGGATAATCCTAATGAATTCGATCCATCTAGATTTTATGGTAATTACAATAAACACGCCTTTATTCCCTTTGGCACAGGACCTCAAATGTGCCCAGCAGCACTCTTTGCTCCATTAGAAATAACAATGATTATTGGTGCAATGCTAGCAAATTATGACGTTGAGTTGCACCCCACTCATGAACTATATGGGCTTTTGCCAAATTTTAAATGTTCACTTGCAGCGCCAGAGCATATAAAAATTAAGTTAAATAAAAAAAGATAAACATGAATTCCGTGAAATGGGAAATAGTCAATTATATTGAACTATAAAAAAAGGGCTATATAATAGCCCTTTTAAATTGTTAAAGTAATTTTTACTCAAGTTGAATTACATTATCTGTACTTGCTTGAGTAGCTGAATCCTTTTGTTCACCACCAAAGATGGTATTACCGGCGGATCCCATTAATGCTGGCAAGAATAGTAAGCAAGCACCAACGCCTAAATAAACAATAGGTTTGCTTAATGGCACTTGAGCTGGATTATCTTTATGAGCTTTAAACTGGATTACACCAGCTAGGGCGAAACCGATACCAGCAACATAAGCAACAATTACTAATAGTCCCGCTAGAGATTTCACCTGAGTCGTAAGTTGTTCTGCTATGCTTGATAAATCATTTACTGCGTAAGCAGCACCACTAGATAAAGCTGCAAAAATGGCGGCAACCGCTACCACTGGTCTTACATAACTACGCATCTATTACTCTCCCTGTACTATATTATAAATTTTTAACTATACCTTTACTCAATGATATCAGAAAATACCAATATTTCAACTTTATAGCTTACCTCTAACAAACTTCTCCTTGTAGAATAGTGAACATTCTGCAATTATTTCTTGAACAACGCCTTGTTGCTTTTCTTTATCTACGCTCACATTTCCCTCACTAAGTTTAGCTAATCTTTCTTCAACTTCGGAAGCGGCAGATCCGCTAGGGAACATGTAAGCTAATAATCTTCTTGTTTCAGCAGCTCCTATTTCTAGATAGAGGGCATTTCTAATCCTTGCATCTTCCGCTGTGGTATTAAAGGCCCATAGCTCAATTGGGCCGATAGTACTTGTTAATAGTTGGGTATTGATGCCAGCTTTAGTTGCAAATTGAGCTAGGAATGTTGCTCCTCCAGCACGCGGACCATGTACGCTTGTACTAAGAGCTAGCTTTGCTGTATCTGATAAGCCAAATACCTCACATGACTTTTCAATTGCTTGTTTGGGACCTGCATCCATGATGAAGATAGCCGTTGCAAACTCAATCATTACTGGATCAAAGTCATCTAGAGATTGTGAAAGTAGCGCAACTTGAACCTTCCATTTTCGACCTTCTCGCATATCAACCAAGACTTGGTCTCGTACAGCTTGTGCTTTGGAGGTACGGTGGAATTCATCAAAGATGATTCGTTTTGGATCTTCACGGATTTCTAGGATTCGTTTTCGTTGGTATTCATGATATAGCGGAGGCATATCAGCAACATTGTCTTCAGTTAGGTAGTAATGTCTGGCTAAAACATAACGGGCCAGCATGTACATAACAGCAGTTTGTCTATCGGCTGCCTCCCCACCAGTTTTAGCTACTTCATCTAGATCAAGAGAGACGATTCTTGCATCACCTAAATCAAAAGAGGTTATTTGTGAGAGAATTGGATATTCTCGGACAGCAGATGAAATCATCCGGCCAAAAGCACCGATAAGAGGCTCGCCAGTAGGTGCTTTAATATCTCCATATAGATCTTCAATATTCGGAGCACGACAAATAGAAGCAGCATCAGAGAGTAGAGGCATAGCATGTCGCTGTGCTTTTGAAGCTAAATGAATATCGCCACTTTTAAATATGGCATCAGTTACTTCCCACCAACTAGTTTTAGAATCAATTTCAAAATTTAATTCTTCCAGTTTAGTATCTACTTCCTCTTCTAAGTGAATAGAATAAGGGTGAGGATTCCCTTCTTCAGATAAAGAACCATACATTTCATCAACTATAAGGCCTGCCATATCTGTTATGCCGTCATATGGGCCTGATGTGCCAACTGGTGTTGCTAACAAGGTAACAAAATTCACTAAAAAAGCTCTTTCTAGTGGTGTCGGGTGTCTGCAACCGAGCTGAGTGTCAAAAGGGTTGATTGACATTTCATTTACCATTCTGAGTCTATGGTATGCAACTAAGTGGCGATCTTTTTCTGGTAGTGCTTCTTTGAGCAAGGAGATTAAACCACTACTAGATGGGCCAATATCAACAATAGCAATACGAGGTAATCTTTGAATACCAGGAGACAGAGCTAGAGCTAAGTTAATAGAATTTGATAATACTGATTTACCAGAACCAGGACGCGCATATACAATATCAATCCATGTGGTTTGCAGTGATGAACCAGGCTGATAGGCCCAAGGCTTACCATCAGGTGAGCGAAACATTACAGCACCTTTTGGCCAAGGCGACGATGGTCTGGTCCAGGGGAACATATACATAACGTCTGTAAGTGGAGCTACAGTTCCTGTTGCATGGCTATCGCTGCTTATAGCTAAAGCACTTCCTAGTGCACCACCAAATGGATCTCCAGATATTTCAGAGGTCTCAGTGTAGCCCCAACTTTGTACTGCTTTAGCTAGTTCTGACAGTCTAGATCTAATTAGTTTTATTTCTGTATCTGGTGCCCAAGTGGTTACAGTGATTTTCATACGTACCAAGGATTCATCTGTGTTGTCTTTAAAGTGATTCAGGACATTCATGGCGCCATTGATAAGTTTATTATTATTTGAGGCAAAGCTTAAAAATGACGAGAGCATCGGCTTTATGCCTAACGTTCTCATCCCGTCACTTTCAAGCATTATTGATATTCTCCAAGGCATACCAACAGTTAAAAGTTTATTAAATAGTTGCATAAAGGGTGCGGTATCTTTTGGTAATAATTCAATAAAGGCAGAGCCATAAATGTTATCGCCAATTCTGGCGAATCTAAGATCTATATTTTCACCATCACGAGGAATGAGCTGTTTAGATAGTGAGGGCCACAATACTTCAGAAATCTCACCTTCAAAGTGTTTAGTTGAGCGCATTGGGAGCTTATCACCAGGTAAACTAGCTTGCCAATGATCATCAGTGAAGTCTGGATCAACAGAATAACGGATAGCGTGACATGCCTTATGAATTGTTAATAACTCACAATCAAAGTTAAGACTAGATAACTGCGAATATACAGATTTTGTAAAAGAGTCATGGCCATCACGGATTTCAGGGATACCTCGAATAATATTTTGGGCATTTCTAATTACAGGGATTTTAATTTTAGATTTTTTAAGTAATTCTGCACGATCTTTATTTGATTGCTCAAATTGTTCTTTAGTTAAAATTGAGGGTCTAGTCCATAGAACTAGGTAAAAACCTTCTTGAGCACAGTAGCCTGATAAATTTTCAATACGTTCATTAAATAAATCATCTAGGCCCATCCCAAGTCGTTCTGCAGTTTTTATTGCTGGGTTAAGTATCCGGCGTAGGTCTGACTTTATATTAGCCTTGTCATAAACATAATACATTTGTACCGCATGGCCGGGGCGTGCCATAGAAGATTGAAAAGCCCTGGTCATTTCACTGTGAATTTTACTAAATTCTTCGGGACCAACAAGGTATTTTGCTCCAGTTACTTTAACCAGAGAGACTAAAGAGCCATCTCGTGCAACAAGAGATGTCTTGTTATCTGCAGTTTCGAGTTCACAATATGTCTCGGAGCCGGCGCCAAGATTAGATGCAGACCAAGCTAAAAAGCCATCGATTGTATCTAAGATTGGTTCTAGTAAACCCATAATTCACATCCTTGTTAAGGTATTTTATAAAGGAATCTGATCAAACACAGTTTCCTTCCAATATAGTATTTGTTCGGTGTAACTCGAGCGTTCAGGAAGATAGCGTAGTGATTCTAATATGCCACCTTTTTTGTCGTTTTTTTCTATCTGTGAATCTATAAGAGCTTGGCCAAAAATTTCTGGTCTGGAGCTGCCACTACCAAATAATTCTTCAATAGGGTTACCTCTATCTTTTAGACTTAAGTAAATAGACTGTAACTTACCTTTATATGGAGCATCTTTTAGCATGCTAGAAAACAATACTCGACAAAAGTGGTTTAAATCTGCTTGTGATATTTCTGGTAAATGTATAATCGAACCATTATGATTTGAAGGACCTACAGCATCAATAAAAAAGCATGGTAGACAAAGAGAGCAGCAAGTCACTAAATTATTTGATTTATTGTTAGCATAGTTTTGATCTTTATTAATTACATATTGATATTTTTTTGATTGGAATCCACAATATCGACAGCGTAATCGGTCGCGTTGAAATACTTTTTTCTGTATTTCACTGAATTTTTTATTTTTTCTCCGGTTACTAAAACGTTGCCAATTGCCTCGTTCTGCACTTATTTGTATTGAAAGAAGTTTCATAAATTACTAACCAAATATTTGTTAAGATGTAAACATACTGTTGTGTAAAATTTCAACAGCAGGTATAAAATTGATCGCAATTATTCCACCAACAAGATGAGTTATACCTTTGGTAATACTGCCTGGTTGCACCCCAGGATTACCTGCTTTAGAAATCATAAATAATCCGCGAATGAATGCAATAAAACCAATAAATTCAATAAATAATACCAAGGTATTTATTAAGTCGGACCACTTGGCTTCAATTCCCTGAGGTAAATAGCCAAATAGAGCTTCTGAAGCTAACCCTGCAGCAGCGTAGTTAACTCTGGGTGCCCCACTTCCAACGGAATTAAATACTCCTGCTTGGTCATCACCAAATATTGTTTGTGAGACTGCATCAGTAGTTGATGGTAAATATAAAAGCAGAGCACCAACGAATAAAAACACTATGGGACCTGCTATTTCCCCTGGTTTGCTTGCTTGAGTTAAAGGCATACCAAATTGGCGCAATATACCAATGCCACGCCAAATAAAATATATTCCAGCGACGTAGCACATCACAAAAAGGAATTTGGTAAAAGGAACAATTATCTGTTGGCGCAAATTATTTAAAATTGTGTGGACATCTGCTGCCATGGCTATTTCTGGTATGACAAGTAATACCAAAAAGCACGATATTATAGTAGACTTTGCTGACATCCTGTAATTCATATGTTTGCTCATCTCTTTAACAATGTAGATTAAACCTTGCAATAAGGGTTAGCATCACAAATTGTAAATCATGAATTTCATTACCCAATACCCAGTCCTCCTTGATAATTACTTTCATTTATTTCTTGTACAGTAACATCTTTTGCGGAATATTTTTCAATTAGTACCCCCATAGGAGATACTAACTCTGGAACTCGTACTACCAATAGTTCTACATCAAGATTTAGAGTTTTTGAAGTAGTTATACTAGATAAAATTATTCGAATTGGGAATCGCACATGCCAACTATAGCGACCATTTATTACACCTTCATTTAATACTTCTGGAGCTCCAAGTGCTCGCCCTTCAGCAATCATCCTGAATTGTAAAACCGTATCTAAAATGCCAAGCGTTTGCAAACTATCTTTGAAGGATTCAAGTGCAGGAATGGTGAAATAATCATATAAGTGCTCAAGTGCATAGTCGACACTTTTGAAGTTAAAGTGATAGCCCGCCATTATACCCTCAATAATCCAGTTATTTATTGCTGAACTACTCATTCCTGGCTCATTGAGAGGTTGAGGGGTTATAATTTGTCCCTTAGCATTTTCATAGAAGTGGATAGTTGGGGGACGTGTTGTTAGTTGAACTAATAATAAAATTCCTAAGCAGCTGATTACACCAATTTGAAAGAGTATAATTGCCCATTGCACATTCTTATAATCTTTATAATATCTAGTCGAATGCTTTAATTGTACAATTTCATCATCATGACCTGTTTTCTTTGAGGCAACAGTTTTGGCTTTTTTAGCTTTAACTTTTTTCGGCATTGGTTGAGGACTCATTTATTACTCCTCATCTTTATTATTAATTTGTTCTGGAGCAGGCATGGTTTTGAAATTCAACTTGGCTATCTTGAGTCCAAAAAAGTGTTGCACTAATATCGATTCCCTAATAACAAGCATTTTAGCTACTAAAAATAAGCTGTGCTTTTGTTCAACAGACTCATAAACTACCTCTATTGGAATTAAATAATTCCAGACACGAATATCACCTTTTGTGCTTTTCATAATACCAGAACTAACTAATTGAGCAGGTTCAAGAATATTTAAGTGAACAACTGATTTCTCACTGATAACAGTTTCTATGTTTCTTGACTCGTACAATCCTATTTTAAATTCTTCGTAGGCACGTTTAGTAAAAAGGTCTCTAAGATTAGTTAAGCTTAAGCGATAACTTTTGTAATCGTAGCTAAAGAGGGATGATATTGCTCGTTCAACCCACATTCTAACTAGGCCATTTTTTCTATCACGTTCATCTTTAACATTTAACCACTTGGGCGCATCTTCAATAGAACCATCTGGAAATATAGTTAGAAGATCAAAATTTAAATGGTTGATTGTTCTAGCTGGATCTTTTGTCAATTTTCCGTCGGGTGATGTAGGAAAATACTTAGACCTGGGGTGAGTTTTCGCCACAAGAATGTTTAAGCCAACCAATAGTGCCATTAAAAAAGTTAAGATTATAGAAACTAAGAGCATCCTGCGATATGTTCTTGTGTAGAATGCATTTCTAGATAAAATAAAGTCTAAACCACGTGCCATCTAGGTACCTTAAGTGAAATACTTTAATGTAGAGCCTTAAATATTATAGCAAAGTATCTTATCAAGACCTAAAACTGGTATGATATAATAAATATTGACGAATGTTGCTAACTATAATGTCAAATAATTGTCTATTGTTGTGTTTTAACTATACTAATTTTTGAATTTGATGATTTTCTGACTATGAAAAAACCTAAGCAAAAAGTTAAACTTAAAGTAAGCTCGGCATCAACAGCCACTATGATGTTGATAGCATGGGTTATACTGGGACTAATTATGATTCAGTTCATGATGCACGTCTTTCGCGGTGAGAGCAAATTTATTGTGCACGAGCTGTATGGGGATAGTCTTGTCCTTAGTCCTGCAACTGAACCGAACGTAACGACATCAGGCCTATTACGCTGGGCTTCATTAGCAGTTACTAGTATGTATACGGTGAATTTTCTTGAACACAAAGAACAAACAGTTGTACTTAGAGAATTTTTTACTGATGGAGGCTGGAAGTCGTTTAAAAGAACATATGAAAAGACTTTGATTAGTGGAGTTTTAGACAAAAAACTTATTGTTACTTCTGTTGTCAACTCTCCGCCAATTATATTAAATGAATTTTTTCAGGTGAAAACATCTTTATTTAAAACAGAAAAAAACCAGGCATGGTGGGTACAAATACCATTGCTAGTGACATATCAAGGTGCAAGTGAAACTAACTTGTCGACGCAAAAATTAGTTTCACTTCTTATAAGAAGAGATCGTGATTCAGAGAAAGGGATTGCAATAGACAAGGTGACAGAGCAGGACCTAGCATTACTTTAGGGATAAATTATGAGATTTGACACAAAAATAAGTTCGACAAAGACTCTTCTACTAGTTTGGGTGCTCATGTATACTCCTGGAGCACTTGCTGATGGCTTTGATGCATTGATGAATGCAACCGGTGGGGGAGGATTAGGCCAAATGCCTGGTGCTGATGTAGGTTCCGTTGCTAGAATAAGAACAGACATAAAAGAAGCCGCGTCTACGACTAATAATAAGAAGAGTAAAAATAGTAGTGAAGAAGACGATGATGATGATGATGAGATAGATAATAAACCAGCCACGATTAGAGAGAAAGCATTTCAGCAGTTAATTGATAAAACATTCCCATTGCGTCCAACTGAAATTGTAAGGTTACATGAGCAATTAGAAAAATCTAAAGAAGCGGTATCAAGGCCTGTATTACCTCCACCGCATCCAGTGTCATCAACAATGCCAATTGACTTATCTCCAGGAGCTACCTCCCCAGTAGTCAGATTAGCAAAAGGTTTTGTTACTTCATTAGTTTTTGTCGATGCAACAGGTCAACCTTGGCCAATTGCAGATTATACCATTGGTAATGCTACAGACTTTACTATTCAGTGGGACAACAAAACAAACACTTTGTTTGTGCAAAGTAATAAAAATTATGTGCACACAAATTTAGCTTTGAGAATGGCAGAACTTGATGCACCTATAGTGATTTCTTTTGTAACAAATCAGAAAGAAATTGACTACCGTCTTGATATGCAGTTACAAGCTCGAGGACCAAATGCTGTAATGCCTATAACTAGAGAGTTACCAAGAGTAACACCACAATATTTAGTTTCAGCATTAGATGGGATCCCACCGAATGGCGCTCGTCAACTTAAGGTCTCAGGTATTAAAGCAGATGCTTGGTTATTCAATGGTAAAATGTTATTGAGAACTAAATATCCGTTATTATCTCCTGCATGGAGCTCGACTATATCGAGTGTTGATGGCACTAAAGTGTATCAAATAGCCACAACACCCTCAATATTAGTATCTGTTGATGGTAATCCAATATATGCAACTATTACAGGGATGTAAAAACTATGGCTAAGAAGAAGCAAAATAGAAACTTGATATTCATTGTCCTTGCCGTTGTAATCGCATTCATTGTTATAGCCGTAATGGCTTTTTCGGGAGAGGAAGAGAAATCATCATCTGGTGCCAGCCTTAGCGGTGTACCTAAGACTGTTAAGTCAACACCTGGCTCTGCAACCACAGCAAAATACAGAAAATTACAGACAAAGGCTAATATTCTCGGCACTAAGAATGCAGAAAAACAAGGTAAGACTTTTGTTCCAACAATAATAGGTAGCTCTTCAGACGACTATAAAGGAGCATTTGGTGAAGATTTTAATGAAAATGTTGCTGGCGAGTGTGGTACTTGCTGTAATGGTTGTGATCAAAATAGTGTAGCAGGGGTTAAAGATTATTATACTTTTGATAAGTTGTTAGATGATCAGCCTCAACTTGGTGAAGTTTTTAGTAAAACGGCAGCTTTTGCTAGATTAGTTAAACAAAGTCCTGGGCTTGCCAAATTACTTAGTAAACATCCACAACTTGCTGAGTTCTTATCCGCAAATCCAGAGCTGGCTAAAATGATATCTAAAAGTCCACATCTATCAAGATTATTAGAAGCTCACCCACAGCTTGCTAAATTATTAGCAGCGAACCCCCAGCTTGCTAGTCTGATTGCCAATAATCCACACTTAGCAAAATTGCTAGAATCAAATCCAGAGCTTGCAGCATTATTAGCTGAAAATCCAGAGCTTGCAGCATTACTAGCTTCTGATCCAGCACTTGCTGCAATGATTGCAGCTAACCCTGCTCTTGCAAAAATGCTTGCTGAAAATCCAGAACTTGCAAAAATGTTAAGGGACAATCCAGAGCTTGCTGCCATGCTTGCTAAAAATCCACAATTAGCTCAAATGCTTAAAGATAATCCAGCATTAGCTCAAATGCTTAAAGATAATCCACATTTAGCAAAGATGCTTGCGGACAATCCTCAGCTGGCTAAAATGATGCTAGAAAATCCTGGACTTGCAAAAATGTTGGCAGAAAATCCACATCTTGCTGCTATGTTAGCCAAAAACCCTCAGTTAGCTGCTATGTTAATGGATAATCCAGAACTTGCCAAAATGCTAGCAGAGAATCCTCATCTTGCGGATATGCTTGCAGAGAATCCGCAGTTAGCGAAAATATTGATGGACAATCCAGAGCTTGCAAAAATGCTAGCAGAGAATCCTCATCTTGCGGATATGCTGAAAGAAAATCCGCAGTTAGCGAAAATGTTGATGGATAATCCAGAACTTGCAGCAATGCTAGCAGATAACCCACATCTCGCTGATATGCTCAAAGATAATCCGCAGTTAGCTGGTTTGTTGTTAGAAAATCCTGGACTTGCTAAAATGTTAGCAGACAATCCAAAGCTTGCTGAAATGATTAGCAAGAATCCACAACTAGCAAAAATGCTAGCAAATAATCCAAAGCTTGCACAAATGTTGGCTGCAAATCCACATTTGGCTGAAATGTTAGAAAAAAATCCACAGCTAGCTAATATGTTGATGGAGAACCCTCAGCTTGCACAAATGCTAGCTGATAATCCACATCTAGCAAAAATGCTGGAGAATAATCCAGACCTTGCGAGAATGCTTGCTGATAATCCTGAACTTGCTCAAATGTTGGCAGATAATCCAGAGCTAGCACAAATGATTGCAGACAATCCAGAACTAGCGAAGATGATTGCAGACAATCCAGAACTAGCTAGAATGCTAGCAGATAACCCTAAATTAGCTCAAATGATTATGGATAATCCAAACCTTGCAGCCTTAATTGCAAAAAATCCAAATTTAGCACAGGCTCTATTAGATAATCCAGCTCTTGCAGAAATGTTGAAAAAGGATCCTAAACTTGCGGCATTTTTGGCAGCTAATCCAAAATTAATTGATTCTTTTATAAAGCAGGCTGCAGCTAACCCTGATTTTTCTCCTTCACAATTGATGGGGCAATTACGGCAAGAAGCAGGAATGTTGACCCAGCAAGAAAAAATGCAAAAATTACAAGATGATCAACGCAATCGAGCAAGACGTGCACAATTGTCAGCAGCTCAAAATGCACGAATACAACAAGTTGTGGGATCAATGTCCGGTCAAGCAGGTGCTGTTATGACTTCATGGAATAGTGCTCCTGCAATGCAAACTACAACTGGGGAAGCCGCCGGCAAACTACATGATCGTATTGCTGGAAATGGCAAAGGTAAAAAAGTGGATGCTAATGGCAATGAGATGCTTGGTCCAGATGAAGGCGATGAGAATGCAACTATTTACAAAACTGGTGACATTGTCTATGCAACACTTCAAACATCTATTGATACAGATGAACCGAGCCCTGTATTAGCTAGAGTGGTACATGGACCACTGAAAGGTGCCAAACTGGTTGGAACTTTAGGTGCAGTGAATCAATATAGCGACAGTGTTATTGTTAGCTTTAGTTCAATTAATATACCAGGATTTGAGAAGAGCGTAAGTTTTGCTGGGGTTGCAATTGACCCAGATACCGCAAGAACTGCAGTTGCTACAGAAGTAGATAATCATTATCTAGAACGTTATGGTGCATTATTTGCTGCTACCTTCTTGCAGGGATACTCAGAATCTGTTGCAAGCGCAGGTACAACCGTAACTGAAACCACAGGAAGTACAGGAACAACTGTAACAGCATCATCAGGTGCTGTTAGTGATAAAGAGAGTATATATGCTGGTTTGGGTGTGTTAGGTACTGCCTGGACGTCATCAATAATGGAGAAGGTAAATAGACCAGTAACAATTAGGGTTAAAAGTGGTACCAGCATTGGTGTGTTATTAACTTCTGATCTTAAGATTGATGGACTTGCAGATGACAAAGATAAAAAAGATGCCTTAGCAGATGTTGTTGTAAAAGAAGAAAAAAAAGAAGAAAAAAAAGCTTAATGAATTAAAAGAAGTAAATAATAAGCAGTATTAAATTAATAAGTAATAAAAAGGGAGATTGACCCATGGCGAGCGATGAAGTTGACGATGATATTGATCTGGGTGAGGACTTTGATTTTGATGAAGATATACCCGATGAAGAAGTGGATTATGATGAGTCAGGCGGTGGAGGCAGTAAGAGTCAAAACAGTTCAGGTGGTGGAGCTAAATCAGTAGTTAAAGGCTTCTTTGTGACAGTATTTGGTGTTGGATTCATCGCGGTTTTAGGTGGTGGTGGTTACTATGGCTATAATAGATATATAAATAAGAGCGTTCTGCCTCAATCAACGACCATAGCCAAGATAGATACAAAAGATAAAAAGGACAAAACCTCATCGAACATGAATGGTTTTGGTGATGATGTATCAAGCTTGGTAGCTGGAACTGATGATTTATTTAATTCATATGAAAGTAGCAGTAAATCAAAAAATACCACTATTGATTTTAGTTCTTTACCAGACAAAAAAGCTGACAAAGTAAGTGTTGATGAGTTGCAAGATGACATTAAGATGCTTTCATCAAAAAAAGGTGAAGCTCTTGATTTGAATATTAAAGAATTAAAAGAGACTTTAAATACAATTGCAGTAGAGTTATCAACTAATATAAACCATGTTCAAGGCTTAGAGAGTATTGTTAAAGATATGTCTAGAGTCGTGATTTCATTAAATAAAACCATTCATACCATGGATAATAGAGTTTTAAGTTTAACTCAAACAGTAGATGGTATTAATACCGATTTCACTGATTTAAAGGGTGACATTAGTTCAGTGCAGAGTAATTTAAGTAAAGTTAATAGATTTGTTAAAGAAGAAGATTACGATCTAACTAGAGGTGGGAGTGATAATAGCTCAAAAATAATATATCAAGCCCCTGAATATGTCGTACATGCAATTATCCCTGGGCGTGCATGGTTAAAATCAACTTCAGGTAAAATAGTTACAGTAACTGAAGGCCAGTCATTAGGAAATTACGGCAGTATTGCGGTAATCGACACTGAAAATGGTACTGTAGTTACAAGCTCTGGAACTTCGTTTAGGTGATTTGTTCAAAATGATAAGTGTACATGATAAAACTATTTTAGTATTAACTGTATTAGGGGTGACATTTGCACTGATATCTATGCATGTGTCACCACCAGTTGTCATGTCAAAAAATAATGAGAATGAATTGGTATATGAAAAACTAAGCGTTTTTAATGGTGTGGGGTGGTATTATGACCAATTTGTAGAGCTTGGTGACTATGAGCTGGGCTATTATAGAGATAAGTTAGAAGAAAAAGCTCCTGATTCTAAAAACAACATTATTAAAACTGTGACAGGTAGATTAGCTAAGATGAGTGAAAATGCTGGTACTGCAAGCAGTAGTAAAACAGATTTTTCAGATGTTTTCACTGGCGGGGCAAATATGACCCCAGTGCAAAAAGAACTTCTTAAGGAAATCAGTTCTGCAATTGAACAAATTACAGAGAATAAAGAAGAGAAAAAAGATGAGACGGAAGATGAGCAAAAAGCTATTATTGTTGAAAAAGAAAATAAACAGCAGGTCGAACAAATTAATGAATTAGAAGAACGGGCAAAAAAACAAAATAAGAGAAAAAGTATTTTTAGATTAAAAAGCAGAGATGATCATTCGGCACAAGAAATACAAAATATTCCTGAAAAGATTAATCTGCGAGCTAAAAAGAATTTAGCCAATACTGATGATGCTTATTATGATTATAACGATAGTGATGCTTATTATGATTATGGTACACAAAACAATTATAATGATGTAAATACCGACTCATACAGTACTCATCCGGTAAGTTCTAATAATTCTAATCAATATAATGTTCCACAATCTAAGAACTATAATACTAATCCAAAGGAACAGCAGATAAAAAAGCGTCTGAGTGAAGTATCACCAGAGCAAAAACAAGAAATGTTGAATAATAGGAAGCAGTATCAACAGTATGAAAAATATCAGTCAAGCTCACCTGAAGATTACCAAAAACAAATGAATGAAATTCTTAATGACAGCGACCAAATGGAGTCGATATTTAACGATGTTACTTCGCAGTCTATGGGCAAAGATATTGATCCAAATAGTAAAATAAATTCCATAAATAATACAGCAAGTTCTATCGATGATGAAAAAATTGAAGGTATGATGAAAAATAATAAATTCTTTAATGGTGGTAGTGATAGTATGTATGAAGAAATTATGCAGGATAAGTATCCTGATCATGGTAAAGAATAATAATTATGTACTTTATAACATAAATCATATTAACGGCAATAACTCTATATCTTGCGTCTATTGTAGATAGTTTCAACTATGATGTTATTTGAAAATCAAAGATAAATTTATTAAATTATTGAATAATAATGATGAATAGATTTTTTATGATAATCACTGAGACTACATAACTTCGACTATTGAATAGTAGTTCTTGCCTAAATACTATCTTTTAGGAAGTTGTAATCTTCACTTTCAAAATCTAGATTGATGATTCTGCCATCTGCTGTTGTGGCAAAATATGGAGGTGTGGGTATTTTAATAATTTGGTATGCTGCAGCAAAAATCAGGATGACACTGATTAACATTTGTAGGATAGAAAATAAGGCTATTTTTCTGTAGTATGAACGGAAAAATAGTTGGGATGTTTTTATTTTTTCAAGATATTCATGCATTATTCACGCCACCATGGTCTTGAGGCCTTTACCGGGCCAGCTAAAAATGATCTAACAAATCGAAAAAACACAGGTACTGTAAATTGGAATTTCTCTAAAATTGAGAAAAACACCATAATTGAAAGTGCTATCATTACTGTCCAGAGACGGATATGGAGGAATACAAAGAGGAGTGGTACCGCGGCCAAAGCATCAACAATAAAAAATCTTGCTTGTCTAGATGAGTCGCGCCAATGTGAATTATCATTAACCATATCTAACCTTTAGAACCTTAGTCTTCATCCATAATTTTAGCTCTATTTTCTAGAAGTTGGAATTCTCTTTCTTCTAGTAAGCCTTCCTCATATTTTTTCCGAGCATCCACAATCATCGGTTGCCCTCTTTCTTTAAGTAGCTCTCTAGTTTTGCTAGCTAGCTTGTCAACAGGGGTTGCAATGAGAATGTCTCGAACTTCTTCATCAAATACTAAAAATTCTTTTAATGCTATTCTTTTTCCATCGGTGCTTGGGCATAATTTCTGCCAGACCACAAGACGCATGGTTTCAAGAATATCTAACGCTCGGCCTGAACGCTCATTTGCCGGAAAAGTTGAGACCATTCTACGTACTGCGTCAGAAACACCATTACTATGTACAGTTGTATAAACTGGATGACCTGTTAATGCAGCATCAATAACTGCAGCAATAGTTTCTTGGTCACGCGCCTCACCAACCAAGATAAGTCTAGGTTTGCGTCGTAAGGCATTTCTAACACCAGCAGCAAAGGAGGGTAAATGCCTCGGGATCTCTGACTGGCTCATTATTGAGGTTGGGGCTACAACACTATCGTATACAAATTCAATAGGAGCCTCATATGTTACCATTTTTCTATGGCCATCTTCTTGCTCAAGCAGGTGACGGATAATAGATGCTAATAGGGTACTTTTACCTGAGCCAGTCGCACCAGTCACAACAACTGTACCTATGGCTGGGGCCATGTTTTCTAAAATTTCTTGTTCAACATTCATGGTTGAGATATCAGGTGGCGTTGATGGAATAGTCCGCATAGTTATTTGAATGCCATCGTGACCGTCTACTTGACAACCTGTACCATTAACCCTAAATCTTAGCCTGGTATTTCTTGATGGCCGTAGTTCATAGTGAGTATCAACATCAGCACCACCATAGATTTGAGTAGTACCATTGGCTCCGTATATAGTGTTCAACATATCACCAACCTCAGTATTAGAGAGTGTCCTTGTTGTGATATGTTCAAGACGACCATGAACCTCTGCAATTATTGGTGAATTGCTTTGCAAGGTAACATCAGATGCACTTAAATTGACACAATGTATAAGCATCCTGTCAAAGGCTTCACTGTTAAAGCGCACAGGTTCATCAGATAGTAAAATTGAGCTATTTTCTGTCATTTCTGATAACTACAGTTCTCCATGCACCACTGTCAGATTTTAATTCTGGCAGCGCAGTTATTCTTAGTATACGATCATTTACGTTAACTTGCTTGCTATCTCCAGTTATTCCCATTTCTATAGTACCAACATAAGGAGGAGTAACCATATTCTGTGATAGAAGGCTGTGGTAACGTACCATACCAGAGAAATCTCGCTTCAAACGAGCTAGATTTTCTTTAAAAATGCTTTCAGCTTGCTTTATACCAGCGCTCCAGCCCTTCTGAATATATTGTCGCCATATTGCTCGTTCTCCAGGAGATTTAGGCATGATGCTTGGATCTGGATCTTCTGGCGGATTGTAGCGTAACATTAGATAGTCTTGCCATGTTGGTGCTGCAGTTACAAATTTAGCCTGCCTAATAATTTCAAAATTGCGATCAGAAACCCTAATTGTAACATCGTTAGCTAAATGCAGATTATTATCGCTTTCTACCAGTACTGGAGGAAGAACATTGTCATCTAGAACTAAACCGTTAAAATTGAATACTTGAGTCAGCCCTGTGTCATATTTGATAGTAGTTCCGTTGATTTGCTTACTTCTAAATGCAAGACCGGATCTTGCTCCAACTGCAAGAGCGGCATCACGGACCATGTTTGCCCGCATCATGCTAACAGATCTATCATAGGGCATGTAATAAGCTCCTAGGGCGCTTAATTTGCCGACAGCCTGTTCTGCTGAGGGGTTATCGGGCTCCTTCTTCATCGTGCACCCAGTAGCAAAAATAGCCAGCATAACAAATGCTAGTTTCTGTGATAATTTTGATTTCATCTTCAAAGCTATATCCTATGTTTTGTTCGGGGTATATCTGAGCTCAATGACTTTGCTTTCCGGGAACACCATGATGCTGGCTTTAGATTTTGCCTGTAAGCTTGCATTTTTTATTACATCAGCGACAACAGCCGTTTTATTTGTTATCGAGACTAAAACTGGTATAGAAGGTTCTTTGCCTAATATTTTAAGTCTGTAATTGCTTATTTCAGCCATTTTTTGAAGCAGTGGAGCAATCGGTCCAACCCAATCAAGGTTTACTGAGCCACCCATGCCGCCCTCAGGTGTTACTAGTGGTGCCGTATCTATTAACCCTGGTTGTTCTGATAACTTGCCAGCAGCTAGAACATTTAAAGATCTCTCAATGCTTTGTGCTGCAGCCGACAGCTCATTTTCTAGTCGTTTGCTGGGCGGTAGGTCAGTTACAGGTTTTTGATAATCTTTATCAAAAATTGCGCAACCTGAGAGCAGTACTGCCGCACTTAAAGTAAATACTAGACGTGACATTGTTTAACCTTAATGAATACCATATAACATAATTCAACTATGAGTTATGCAGATTGTCAACCTGATAATAATTAGTTGTTCAGATTTTTAACTTGGCAGGAGTAATATTTTTTGTAAAAATACATATTGTTCGACCTATTTAATTATGTTGTGCAACTATGTTTGCGCAAATTGACTAACCTTCTCTAAGAGGGAGTGATGAAAATGAAGTTTGAAGATCAGCTACAAGCTGTGGCGGAAGTCCTAAGTTGTAACTTTACCCTGAAGGGGGAGCCTATAGCGATGGAAAAGGTGTTTGCGGTTAATGGTTTATTACCAGCAATTATGCGCCGAGCTGACCAGTTATCTTCGTTTTGTATGGGCTACGGTCTGGGGGTTACTTTTGAAAAAGCCGAAGGTGGGATACTTGGTGTCACAGTCGAATTTAATGATAAGGTACCAACATCACTACGATTGTTATGTGCTACGGATGTTTTGATTGAAATAGTGCAAGGTGCGCCATCAACAGATAATGTTGTGCTTGATGAACTAATGTTGGAATAAAAGCTATGGGACAACAAGGCGGTGAAGATAAGAACTCAATGGGTGCCCTATGGGGCATAGGCCTGATGTTTGCGGTGGGTGTTGTTATATGGATGAAATTTGGTCAGCACATAAAGCTAGCTTTTATATTTGTGCGTTATTGGGAGCTATGGCTCATCAACAACGTTACCCAGTTTATGCCATTTTTCAATATTTCCGAAACCTATTCATCAGCCTTAGCATTTGCAAAACAACTTACACCAAACTCAATAACTGGAGATGATGCAAAACAATTGAGCATCCTAACTGGCAGAGGCCTGACTATACCTTACTTTTTAATCCTCTACTATTTGTTTAACAAGGTTTTGAGAGCTACGGTTACTTCTAAATACAAAAAACGCTATGACATGCATTCTTTACGTGATCAGGAGCGTATACAATGGCCTCAAGCGAATGTCGTTGCTAAAATTGATTTATTAAAAATGGATTTAGATGCTGGCCCATGGGCGATGGCACAGACACCGACACAATTCTGTAAAATTAATGACCTGTTAAAAATAACTGTGATCCCCCCATCGCCAACTAAGTTGGCAGAAGGACCAAGCTTTAAAGCAGAAGTGATTGAAGATAAGGCTGAACAAGTATTTTCAGCTCAGCTAGGTAAAATGTGGAAAGGGCACAAACACATTGCAGATTACAAGCGAGCAATGTTAGCTTGTTTTGTTGCTAGAGGATGCCGAGATAGTAAAAGTGCTATGGACTTGATCACACATATGAATGCCTCACTTCATAGTAGCGATGAGCCTGACTTTGGTGATGCTGATGAGCTTTTAGAAAAGCATATAGGTAACCGTGATGTACAGGAAGTAATATCCAAACATGCATATGAAGGCTCTATATTTATAGCTTTGTACTTATTTGCTAGAGAGGATGGAGTGTTTCCAACTTCTGATTTTCTTTGGATAAAGCCTATAGATAGAAGATTTTGGTACATATTAAATAGTGTTGGCCGTCAAACACCATCAGTAGAGGCTGCAGGTGTGTATGCGCATTTTCTTTCCGAAAAAGCATTAAATCGGAAGATGACTGTTCCAATGGTTAAAGAGGCTGTTAAGGCTTTGAAAATTGGTGTAGAAGAAATTATTTATGAGCCTGATCGAGAAGAGCGAGATAGGCTCCTTAAAGAACAATTTGGTGGAAGCTAACGCATGAGTGGTATACGTGGTATAGACGATAAACATGAACATGCTGCCTCCAATCTGGCACGGGATACCAGACCGCTAGGTGTCCGAGCAGGTGAGTTTTTAAGTAACCCAAATACAGTAATGGTCTTTGTGCTAAGTTCTTTGGCAGGATTTATCATATATCCCATGGCAAATGATTTGCTTTTTATCGTAAATGCACTCTATATGTGGTACGTATTATCAAGAACTTATGTGCTACCTATGCGGTTACCGATGTCATCAAAAGCTAAAGATTACAATGATTTAATACCAGGTACGGCTATAGCTAAAAAGGCTGGTGGTATTGCTTTATTTGGTAATGATCGTCGAAGCAGAGAGGAGGTCTGGTTTACCAATGATGATATGCGGACACATGTATTAATATTTGGTTCAACCGGTAGTGGTAAAACAGAAGCATTAGTTTCTATAGCTTTTAATTCACTTATCCATGGTAGTGGCCTAATTTATGTAGATGGTAAAGGTGATAATAGTTTATTTGCTAAAATATTTTCCATGGTTCGTTGTATGGGCCGAGATGATGATATGTTACTGATTAACTTTATGACTGGCGCACGAGATGTAATTGGTCCCCAGAAAAATAGACTTTCTAACACTATGAATCCATTTTCTACAGGATCATCAAGTATGGTATCCCAGCTTGTGGTTTCGCTGATGGATTCCGGAGGAGGGGGTGGCGGTGGCGATATGTGGAAAGGTCGTGCAATAAACTTTGTTGAGAGTTTAATGAAAGTACTTTGTGCTATGCGCGATGCTGGTTATATATTGATTGATGCAAATAGTATTCGCGAATATTTCATTTTAGAAAAACTCGAAGAAATGGTCGTTGATAAAACATTTACCACAGCAGATGGTTACCAAGTACAGTTAGAGGACTATCCTCCAGAAATTTTAGAGCCATTAAAAAACTATGTTTTAAATTTACCTGGTTATAACCCTGGAAAAAAAGGTGATCAAGCAGGAGAGGTAAGAGAGCAGCATGGATTTATTACTATGCAGCTTACCAGAGTATTTGGTTCCCTGGCAGATACCTATGGGCATATCATTAGAACTAATCTTGCAGAGGTAGATTTAAAAGATGTAGTGCTTAATAGAAGGGTTCTTGTTGTACTACTGCCAGCTCTTGAAAAATCACCTGAAGAATTATCAAATTTGGGTAAGATTATCATCGCCTCTCTAAAATCTATGATGGCTGCAGGTTTGGGTGATAGTGTCGAGGGTGATTATAGAGATGTAATTTTGCGTAAACCAACAAATTCACCATCGCCGTTTGTTTGTATAATGGATGAGTATGGTTACTATGCTGTGCCAGGGTTTGCTGTGGTGCCAGCTCAAGCTCGCTCCTTAGGATTTAGTGCTATATTTGCTGGTCAGGATTTACCTGCATTCCAAAAAGCCTCAAAAGAAGAGGCTGCATCAATTGGTGCTAACTGTAACATTAAAATCTGTATGAAGCTTGAGGATCCACAAGAAACATGGGATTTCTTTAATAAGGTTGCTGGTGAAGCATATGTTACTAATGTAAGTGGATTTCAGATGAATTCTGGAAGCATGACAATGAACTATATGGACACTAAAAATGCTTCTGTAGATCGACGTCAACGTATTGATTTATTAGATCTTAAAGATCAGCGTGAAGGTGAGTCCCACATTTTCTTCAAATCAAAAATTGTTCGGGCTGAAATGTTTTATGCAAATCCAAGCCCTGTTTCTAAAATGCGTTTAAATCATATGTTAAAAGTAGAGGCTCCGCCAGAGCAAGATCTTTTAGATTTGAATGAACGTTTAAATAAGTTTGGAGCTATTTTTGAAAAATCAGCAGCAGAGATACCTCAGCCTCCAAAAAATGAAGATTTAACTATTTTAGCTCATACTCTACAAACCATGGAAGATGATTTGAAGCCATTTGAACGTGGAATTGCATCATTGATTGGTTTGTTAGAACATGAAGTTGCAAAACAAAGAGAATTAAGTGAGCCATATGAAAATCAAAATGCTAGCGGTGAAATCTCAATCTTCACTTCAGTGCCGGTAAACGCACTAGTTAAACAAATGATAGGTGAAGAAAATGTTGAGCTGTTTTCCTTACCATTGTTGCGTCGTGGCAGTACGGTTGAAGAGTTAAAACATATTGAACGAATGAGTGAGCATAGCGCATCTGATGCAGAGAAGAATGCTTTTAAAGTAATTGATGATATTGAAAAATTAACCAAGTACCCACCACAATCACAATTCGATTATAATAGTGATAAATACTTTGCTGATGTAAATAAAGTTGTACAAATTTTAGGTGGAGTACCAATCGCTAAAGAGCAAGTTGAAACGTTAGGTAAGTATGATGATATAGAGCAAAAACATAAACATATAAGTGAAGTATCAGAAAGCTTAAAAGAAAAAGGGTTTGATTTAGATTTACCTGAGTTACCAGATTTGCCTGATTTTGATGACATGGTAAATGAGGTACCACCAGTACCATCAGTACCAGAAATTGATGAGGCTGCCCTGGAAGAGAAAGATAAAAAAGATGCAGCCGCACTGAAAGAACAATATGAAAAAACTAAAGAAGATGAATTAAAACAAAATGAAATTATTGATATTCCAACCTTAACGGAAATACCACAATTACCAGATAACCTGTTATCTGAATTAGATGCCATCTTAAAAGAAGTTGAGATGGAAGCAAAAAAATCTGAAGATTAATAATAAATAAGTGTTTTTTTTGCCAGTAGGTCTTACTTTCATAATGAACTAAATCAATCCCCACAAGTCTAACAAGTAATTGAATTTTGAAAAACAGGTATTTGTTATGGCATCAGCTTCTCCTCGTATGGATCCACCAACACCTCCTGGAACAAGTCGTCCTAAAGTTGAAGATATGGGAGTGGAAGCCAAATCTACAGCTGAACAAAGTCTGGGAATGCAGTCACGTACAGTTCAAGAAGGTCTAGGGATAACAGCAGCTAATAATAAACAAATTTTAGAGGAGAAAGCAGCAGCAGAAGCCAAACTTCAAGCTGGAAAAGATAAGCCAGATGGAA
>JABJGS010000047.1 GCA_018703155.1 Francisellaceae bacterium
AAGTAGGGCATCATCAGAGTTATAAAAACCATATTTAACAACAACATCAAACTCTAAACCTTTCGCCTCTTCAACAGTATAAATTGAAGCTCCAGGGAATAGTGTTTGTGCTGTATCAATAGATGTATGACTAGGGACTATTACAACAGTAGATATGTCTGTCCGTTGTAATAACTCATTTAACTTATCTATTTCCGCATGATTAGTTGTCTCAATTGCACTAATTCTAGAAGATACTCCAGCCATTGAGGTAATAAGAGCAGAGTAATCATCCTTACCATCAATACCACCTGCTACAGAATTCTTCATTGTTAAAATATTATTAGACCATGTTAAAATGTCACCATCACAGCGATATGAAGTGTTTAAGTAGTGAGTCTCAAATTCACCTAAGTGTCACCTTCTTCAGGTTTTTTGTCAAGTTGTAGGCAATTTTTAATTTTAGATCTGTTTACAGTAAGCGCTGCACTGGGCAGTATACAGTTTTGTTTTATTTTCATTCTAACTCTAACTCCTATTATATTGTCACCTTATAAGATGATTTTTATTCCGAATAATTTATTTTAAGTAAAATATACAGCCTTGGCGCGAAAATATAAAAATCAGGATTTACCATCCATTTTAATCTTTGACGTAATCTCCTGTATTTGAATCTTAAAGCCATCAAGCATCTTGCCATCTAAAGATAACGCTTTTATCATTGCACTCTGTTCTTCAAAAATAATTGCCCCTTTACATTGGGAGCGACCAGAAGCTTCACTTGTGAAAAGTTGTATCTTTTTAATTTTTCCACACCTATAAAAGAAATCTTTTAAATTTAATTCCGTAACCCATGGGGCTACATTTGATATTTTTATTGTGTCCATTTCCAACCTTTAAAAAATAAATAGGTTATTTATTAGAATTCTTTAACACTACAAGTTTACTCCATGTCAATTGCCTCTGCTTTAATAATAATATCTTCACTTTCTATTGCCGTTAACAGATCACCCTTTTCTGCATCTAGCTCAACTCTGGGATCTAATTGGTTTGCAATTTGAGTTTGACTTGGCATCGGTATGCAGTGAGCTACATTGTCGTTGTCTATATCAACAGTATCCTGACCTCTAAACCATTTATATGAGCCCATGATAATTATGGGGGACATGGCGGCAGAAATGAACCCAAACATTGCCAAGGATGAATTTAATTTATCTATAACTGCAGATGATAAAATTGGGCCAATAACTGAGCCCAAGCCATAAGAAAAAAGTAGAACCCCTGTAACTTGCACAATACATCTATTCTTTATTATGTCACAAGTAGATGCAATGCTTATTGGGTATATAGAAAATGAAAGTCCTCCTAATAAAAACAGTAATATGTACCTAATTAACTCTGATGTGCAAAAGATAATAGAAATTGATACTAGAGAGCCAAGGAGGCTGATAATCAATAGTACTTTATCTCTTTCAATGGCATCAGATAACTTACCAAGTGGCCATTGCAAGATAAATCCTCCCGTTATCATGGTTGTCATTGTCCAAGCTACCGACATATCATATTCAACTGCATACTTAGGTATAAAACAGTATATTGTGCTTAATATGATGCCTGATGACAGGCAGCCAATAAAACCAAAAGGGCCAACTCTATAAACCTCTATAATTTTTAATTTGGCAAATTCAGGTAGTGAGGGAGATTGTGTGTGTGTTAGGGTCATTGGTATGTTTGATAAAATACAAAGTAAAGCAGCAGTGATATATGGTGCTACAGAATTGCTATCTATAATATGGAAAATTTGAGAACTTACAGATTGTGAAAAGTAAAGTGCAAACATGTAGTAAGCTAGGCGCTTCCCCCTATCTTCTACCTTACTATCTAATAAAATCCAGCTTTCTATAGTTATATAAAGACCAGCCAAGGCATATCCAGAAAAAAACCTAGAAATAACCCATACAGGATAATTAATTATATAAGACTGCAGCAGTATCGTTGATGCTACAACAGACGAAAAAAGCGTGAATGCTCTAATATGACCAACTCTCTTTATAATGCCTTCGCTATAAATGGCTGATAGTAGCAATCCAAGGTAGCTTGAAGAATGTATAATTCCTATATGAAACTCTGTATATCCATTAGCATCTAAAACTACCGTTATAAATGTTTGGAAATATTGTACACCCAGGACAAGTATTACAAGACTTATTAATGGGGAGTTTAAAACTTTATTCATTCACAATCCTAGGTCAACATCTCTTCAACATTAAAAATAGAGAATGAGATTGTATACTTAATATGTAAAAGATCAATACATTTGTTAGCATTTATATTAAATATTTCATTGAAAAAGATAGTCGTCATTAATCATCTATGACGGCAAGATATTAATATATATGGCACCATTGGTAGGCTAGCTCAAATTATATATAAGAGAGATAATCGGTTAACCAAAGTGTCTTTCCTAGTCATGCCACCTGGGAAGACACCATCGACAGTGCCAATTTTAAAATATATTAAAATTTAATAATACACAATAGCTATATACTTTAATTTTACAGATATTTTAAAAGGTTATTGTCTATGCTCAAGCGCAGCCGGCCGGGGAGAGAGGCTCCTGGTCGACCTGAGACTGTAGTTTTTTTAGATAGTTCACGCCAGGGGGTTGGCGTGAACATAAACCTTGGGTCACCTTGGCTAAGTAGTATATGTAGAGCTTCAGCTCTAACCTCTAAGGTATCACCCTTATCTTTGGGCCACCATGAAAGCCTACCTTTACTAAAACGTTTCATCATCAACCAAAACCCATTGCTATCAAACACTAATATCTTAACTGCAGTTTTCTTTTTATTAGTAAAAGCAAATATTGCACCAGAGAAAGGGTCCTCATTTAGTTTAGATTTACAAAGGCCAGCTATCGAATCAATACCTTTACGAAAGTCAGCAGGTTCAACTGCTAATAACAATCTATGTTGCGCTGTTAACTGTAACATTATAAATCCCTCATAAACTTGGCTAACAGTGTTGAGAGAGTGCTATCACTTAAGTGCTCTATTATCATGCTGGCACCATCAGCTCTTTTTAGTTCAATACGGTTACTTAAAGTGATATCAATTTTTTCATGTTTAATAGATGGAGATTTCATCTCAACAAAAGGAGTTGAGGGCACAACTTTCTGGACATCTTGGTGATTTAACTTATTGCGGATTTGCTCATGACTAATACGTAACTCACGACTAACCTCAGTCATGGAGTGGCTTTCTAACAACTTTAAAGTCTTAGTCCAGATATCAGTAGGTAATCGCCCTTGTTTAGTTCTATTTTTACGCCACTCATCAAGTTCAATACTTAAGGACTGTAGTGTTAAAGGTTGGCTCATAATAACTCCAAATTAATTAAAACATGGAGTTAACGTTACACTTTATGGGCTTATATTATCTATACACACTTATTGGAAGGACACACCTAAGTGCTGTTGGATATATGGCAATGAAGTTACTGTATCAATCATGCTTTGCTGGTTATCAAAACAAGCGGTTATCTCGCAGAAATCATGCTCAAGGGCTCTATTACGCCCATTAACTGTCTCAAATAATCGTCCTAATGGACCTCTTGGAATATCATGTATCTCATCAAAGACTAATCCTTGAGACTCACCTAAGGCAGAGCTTAAAGACTCTTCTGTTGGAATATATAGCGACAAGTCTACATGGCCGCAAGCTTTTAACTCTTCATTGTATAGATTGAATATTGTTAACAAGCGTCCAGTAATAACTAGATGAGTTTTTTTATCATCATGCCAAAATAGTTTTTCTCTCGAGCCAAGAGCTTTATATTCACCAGGGCTATACCCAGTAAGAATACGCATTTCTTCATATAGGTTAGCGCTAAACCTTTCTCTGTCGATACTATTAGGTTTTTTTATACCTACAGCTTTTTTCCAAAAACCGAGTGTCTCTTGTATGCTAGTGCTTAAATTTCCTTTTCCTGATATTTTTTCTTGTATCCAAGTATGAAACTCTGGATAGGAAACCTTAGGCGTGCCTTTATTTAAACCAACAAAATCATGCCACGTTAAGCATCTTACACTAGGATTACCAATAAAACCTGCTCTTACTTCATCTACAAGTCTATCTTCTTTAGAAATATATAATAAATCAGTGGCCCCATCTCTTACCTTATCCATTAAGATTTGGCATATGGTTATAGTCTTACCTGAGCCAGGACCACCGATGATTAGCTTATGGGACTGCCCGCTTCTTTCTAGTATTTTATTTTGTTCATTATTAAGAGTTAATAAATTACCTTGAATACATCTAAGTACAGGCCCTTGAGTTTGTGCAAGTGCAGACTCCAAAATCAAAGGAGCAAGATTACCATCCTCATCACGCTCTACATTAACCTTAACAATAGGAGCATCATCTCTACACATCTCTCTTAAAAGAGCATTATTACCTTTGCCCATAACATGCAGTCGGTCATATTTATGATTATCCATCTCTCCTAACAAAACAAGTTTGCCATTAGTGATAGTGAAAATTAACCTTTCTTTGCCATTTATTTTCGCAGAGTAAATATTTTTACAACCAACCTTTTTATCTAGTTTAATTCTAGTTAAAACATCATCTAGGGTTTCAAAATTATCGGTCAAAACAGACACTAAATCACTATTAGCTAGATAAAAAACGTTATCGTATCTCATGCGGTCCGCCTTCTTATTAGAGTTATTATTGTTGTCACCTAGTATTAGACATCAGGTTAACTATGAGGTAAAGGTTTAAATTTATATTGATCTCATTTATCAATATTGTGATAAATCAGGCATTTACGCTCTATTGGGTGAGCCTTGGATTATGATAAATAAAGGCATAAATGTCTGTTGCAGGAAAAGAGGTTTATTTGAATATGGATAAATTGTTTAATGCGAATACTTTACTACCGTTTGGAAGTTATCCTTCATTAACATCATATATTAAAAAAAATGGTAGACTTTTTAAACTTTACGAAAGAATCTTTTAGCGTATCCTTCTATTAATGACGAGGTGAATGTAACTTACTTGTTATTCCCACGAGATTTTACAAAATTATATTAAAAGTTGTATCCATGATTTAGATCATTAAATTCAGCAGTAGCAAGTCTTATGGAATCGAATTGCATCATATTTTAAGGAAAGGACTGCACGTAAATACAAAAACCAAAACTGTATTTGAAAAAGTTTATGCTTTGGTGCTTAATTATTTATGGAATTTTTACGTCCATGAAAAGTAAAATCATCTTAAACTTTTAGACAAAACCATAAATACTAATTAAGTATCAAACAAATTTGATTTCAAATAACTATGTTGTGCATGTTTTTTGTTCAGTATTGAAAAC
Organism: Francisellaceae bacterium; assembly: GCA_018703155.1. GTDB lineage: Bacteria > Pseudomonadota > Gammaproteobacteria > UBA6186 > Azoamicaceae > JABJGS01. The sequence goes on from JABJGS010000047.1 coordinate 5,354, forward strand.
TTTATATCTAAAAACTCTAATTGCTGGAAGAAATGGCTCTGACTCCAGTTTTACATCAGATCTAGTAATTCTGTCAGGATTATGACCTTGTTTTTCCTTTGGAGGATTAATTTGAGGGATCCTGTCAGGCTCATGAGGAAAGCATATCGGCATAGCACCTTTAATCATTTTTCTAAATATATTATCACCATCATCTGGAATTATTAAATTAGCACGAAGGTGGGGAGATAAGGTTTGTACTATTGCTAAATCTTGATCGTTAGGATGATTGTGCAATTTATTAAGTTGGAAATTAATTTCTGGACTTTTAGATTTCTTAGTCATTAAGTCTAAAGCTTGTTGTTTGGAAATTTTGGTGATGGCTTTGGTATTAGCCCATGTCCACGATATTTTTTTAGGCATTTTAGTCAACGTAGGAATTTGTCTATAGCATTGTTTTAAATGCAGTCGAGATAGACCAATTTTACTTAATCGATTGCTAATACTGATTGGTCGTTTATTTAAAAAACTCTCAAATTCATTAGAGACATATTTTCTATCACTGGCATTTTTCAATTTAATAATTGAGCTTTTAAATTTCAATTTTAAGTTATTTACAGTTTCCATCATTTCAAGTGTTTCATTCGAGCAAGATAGCCAACCAGGGCCGAGTAAAATCTCCTTTGGAGGTTGGCTGTCAAGGTATTCAACTTGATTTAAAAATCTAGAAATTTGAACTCGATAGTTGTCAGTGTCCTCATTAATTAGTTCACTGGGACATTTAAACCAGGCGGGTAAGTTAGCATCTACTGATACAACCAATTCATTTAGTAAACTGAGATGTTCGGTTAGATTTTTAAAATCATCAATAATTGAGATGCTTAATTTAGAGGATAATTCCATTACACAGCCTCCATACAAATATAGTATAATTCTTGGCTATGCACTTACATTTGTCAAACATAATGGAGGCAATTTGAGCCAGATAATTTTTAGCGGACAACTAAAGAAAATGCGAGTTGTTTTTGATAACCCAATAAAATATTACCTAGAGCAAGATACCTCTGTTTTGTTGAACGACTATGTTGGTAAAAGTATAAGATTAGAATTTCAAAATAGAATAGAATGCATTTCTTGTAAAAAACATATTAAAAAAAGTTATCATCAGGGATATTGTTTTCCTTGTACTCAAAAGTTAGCTGCATGTGACTTTTGTGTTTTAAGTCCAGATAAGTGTCATTATGGTAATGGAACTTGTCGAGATCCCAGTTGGGCGGATGATAACTGTATGATCCAGCATTATCTCTATTTAGCTAATACCTCTGGCGTTAAGGTTGGTCTAACGAAGCATACTCAAATACCAACACGGTGGATAGATCAAGGGGCAGTGCAAGCGTTAAAATTTTTGAAAACCACTTCAAGGTATCAAGCAGGAATGATAGAAAAAGTTTTTTCTAAAACTCTATCCGATCGAACCGCATGGCAAAGCATGTTAAAAAAAGAAATATCAACAATAAATTTACATGAAATATTAGATGAAATGTTTATTAAGCATAAGAGCGATTTACATAAAATATCGAGAGAATTCAGTGAGCCGTTTGAAATTTTACATGACGAACAAGTGGTTAATATTAATTATCCCTACATAACAGAGCCTATAAAAATAAAGTCAGTCAAACTTGATAATGAAAGTATCATTTCCGGAAGATTACAAGGTATTAAGGGGCAATATCTTTTGTTTGAAGATAAGGTGATAAATATACGTAGCCATACTGGGTACTTTGTTAAAATTGAAGCTATCTAAAATGATAAATTTAATCTAACAAGAACAATAATGTCTTGAAGCAGTGAGATATACTTGTTTTGAATGGCTTCCAACTAACTTGGTTTACAATAAACATGTAGTTGATCAAAGAATTAGATATAATGAAAATGAATTTATTCAAATAAATATTTTTATGCCCACTAGAGGTGTGTTATGACTATTATTGGTATTGATCTTGGAACTACGAATAGCTTAGTGGCTGTATTTAAAAACAATCGTGCAGAGCTAATACCTAATGCCCTTGGGGATTATCTTACGCCATCAGTTGTAAGCTTTGATGGACATAAAAGTGTTCTTGTTGGTCAACCTGCAAAATCTAGAGCTATTACTCATCCACACTTAACAGTTAGAAATGTTAAGCGTAATATTGGTACAAATCTAGAATATAAATTAGGAAAGCAAAAGTTTACTGCAGAAGAAATAACTTCATTTATTCTGAAATCTTTAAAAGAGGATGCTCAAAGACATCTTGGTGAAAATATAGAAGAGGCGGTTATAAGTGTGCCTGCATATTTTAATGCTTTGCAACGACGAGCAACAATAAATGCAGCAAAAATTGCTGGGTTGAAGGTTGAATTGTTAGTAAATGAGCCCACTGCCGCAGCACTAGCGTATGGGATCAATTTAGGTGACACAAGTAATACGTTTATGATTTTTGATTTAGGCGGTGGAACATTTGATATAACTATCGTTGAGTATTTTGATGGATTGTTAGAGGTTAGAGCATCATGTGGTGATAACTATCTTGGTGGTGAAAATTTCAGCGAAGCGTTATTAGAATATTTTTGCTCTAAATCAGGTTTGAAATTAGATGAAATATCACTTACTGAAAAAGGTCGATTAGTTCAAGCAATTGAAAAATTGAAAATAAAATTGACTAGTGACATTATAGTTAACATTACTATTAAACTGCATGATCAAGAATATTGTGCAACGATACTTAGGGATGATTTTTTATCCCATATAAATTCTTTAGTGCATAGATTCAAACAACCAATCCTTAGAGCTATATCCGACAGTGATATTAATATCAAGGAACTACAAGATGTGGTACTTGTTGGTGGAGCCACAAGGATGCCGTTAGTACGAGATTTTATTGTGAAAACACTGGGTAAATTTCCTTGCTATACGCATAATCCAGATGAGGTGGTAGCAATAGGTGCTGCTATTCAAGCAGGACTTAAACAAAATACGAAAGCACTTGATGATATAGTTTTGGCAGATGTATGCCCATATACTTTGGGTACTAGAGTGGTCAAATTGGATATCAAGAATGAATTTGACGGATATAAGTATTTACCTATTATTGAACGAAATACAAAGATTCCTGTTAGTAGATTTGAGACACTTGAACCAACAGATAAAAAACAAAAAGAAATAAATATTGAAGTTTTACAGGGTGAAAATCGCAATCCAGACAAAAATATATCACTAGGAACTTTAAATGTTAAAGTTCCAAAGAATGTTAATGAGTGGCCTCCATATATAGACGTGCGATATACATATGATATTAATGGATTATTAGAAGTTGAGGCTATGGTTCAAGAAACAGGAGAAATAACATCTACTGTCTTTCAAAACTTCAATTCTATTCTATCTGAAGAAGAAGTTGCAAAAAGTATAAAAAAATTGTCATCTATAAAAATACCACCTATCGAGGTTATTAAAAACAAGTCTTTATTAACAAAATCAGAAGCACTATATGAAGAACTTCTTGGTGAACAAAGAGAAGTATTGGAATATTACATTTCTGAATTTGAGAAAAGCTTGAATTTGCAAGATGATACTCAAATAGCATCAGCATATGCGGATTTGAAAATGGCAATTGATGAGTTAGAGCCTCAGCTGTGAGTGAGTATGTATGGCAGTTTCTTGAATTAGAAGAAACCAATAATATTTTTCTTATAAAAAAAGCCTATAAAAAACTTTTGAAGAAATTTCAAATTGAGCAAAAACCAGAATCTTTATTAGAGCTTAATGATATATATGCCCAAGCAATAAATTTAGCAAAACATGAAATTAATACTGAAAGTGAGCATGACACAACACATGATGGAATAATAAATAGCAATGAGATGGATTATCAAACAATAAGTAAGCTGCAAAAAAGTATTGATAATAAGTCAGAAATAGATGTTCTAAGTAATATCCTTGCTAATCAAGAAAATATTAACTTAAACTTGGTTGATGGAATTTCAGATGATATAACCGAATATGATTGTACTGATGATATTCTGCACAAAGATGAATCTCTTCTATTCACGATAGATTCAGTAGATATGACTGATGTATATGAACTTGATAATGAAGATGAGTGTGAAATAGAGCATAATGAAGAGATACAAAATTCCATATTAGAGCTACTTGAAGATGACAAGTTAAGAAATAATATAGAAGTATGGCAGGAATTGTTAACTCAAAAAACATTAATAGATATAGAGGAGTTTCAATCCTTAAAAAAATGTTTGTTAAAAGAAATGATATTAAATGAAGTATGTGATAGCAATAGTCAATTCTTCATAAAAAATCATGAAATAATCTTATATATTGCGAAAGTTTTTCATTTGAATACGGATTGCATTGGAGCTTATACTAATAGTAAGAATTTGCCGATAGATTTAGTAGATAAATTTTATGATGGTGTTGACGTTGCTGAAGCAATCAGGAATGATTCTCTCCTTGTAGAAATTTTAGATGTTGCTCATGAATTGCATATTGATTTCCAACAAATGCTGAAAGATGTTTTTATTTTCGAGTTTGCAGAAGGGGATGCATATATTAAGGATAAGGTTATTACTCGAGTTTCTAAATTTAAAAACAAATATAAATCATCAAAAGCTATTAGAAAATATTTATCGTGGAACTTTTATAATTTAACTTTAATAAACAAATGGCCAGGCCGTAATGCGTGTCTGGTAAATGGCTCTTACTACAAAGTTTTACTGAAAGAATTTGGAATAAGTAATAGCTCTATAAAAAAGTATTTGCCAAAAGAAAATAGGAAAATATTTCAATCTTTTTTGGATAAGCATTCATACAGATATAAAATATTCTCAATTCTGAAAAGTTATTTTGTATGGGTTATTATTTTCAGGATCATAATTGCTGTATATGATTATGCTACAGTGAAATTTGCTTTGTAGAAATATTATTTAATTGTGAAATACTCGGTGAATTTCAGGCTTTTACTTATTGATTGTCTCCAGGATTTTTCTTTTGATAAATAATAGGTTATTTTAAAGTTCAACCATAGACATGATGTCTGTTAGTGCATATGTTGTTAGGTGTTAAACTTAATGCTGGGGGAGTGATGAAATTAATATGGATCTAATTTATCAAAAAAATAATAAAACAATATTGCAAAATTTGCAAATATGAAGAATTTTGTATGAATTTTAGTGGATGTGTTGTTTCTATAAATTTTTATTTATCGGTATATTGATAAATAAGTGTAAAGATTTTCACTAAATATCTTTAATATATAGAATCAAGTAACCTTAATATATATTTTCTTTCTGAAATCAATGCATTGCACACACTAGTATCTCTTCGTGGAACTTAATCTTGATTATATTGGGTTATATGTTTAAAAGGGTACATATTAATCTCACTAAACAAACGGCACTTTAAGAACCTTATGATTTATATATTATTTGTGCTGTAAATTATTGTAGAATGAAAAATTCAGGTTATTTTAAGGTTTACGATAGATTGAAAGTGTAGTGTCTAAATATTAAAAAGAAATAAGAGCTAACAATTAATTATTATATGGTGGTGATGGTGTCAAAAAAATATTTATATATTCTTGTTTTCATTTTTTCCTACTTTCATATTGGGAGTGTATGCTCACATGTAGATCATAAACAAGATAACATGGATAAATATCTTCAAGATTTAAACTTTAATCTGCCAGAAAAAATTAAAATAGTAGAGTACATTAATAAAAATAAAAAAGGAGTATATCTCGAATTAGGGTCTGGTGGTGATTCTATTGGTGAGATTGTTGATAATGTGGATCCTGGTTTACCATTGAAAATCATTGTTGCTGATTTAGATGATAACGTATTGAAAAGTATACCTAAGAGATATCCTGAAATAAATAAATATATAGAAAATACAGATAAAAATAAACTTAGTGTGGAGTTAGTGCATTTAGATGCAACTAATTTATATGTCATTGAAACTTCAACTATACAAGGGATTAATGCTTCTGCATTAGTACACGAAGTCCATTCTTACTCTTCATCCAAAAGTGGATTGGATCAGTTTTTTTTGGAAAGTGCTAGGGTTCTTGATGAAAATGGGATGCTAATTTATCGTGACCCAATCTTGCAGGATGATGCTGGATCTCCAAACATTTTGGTATTAAAGGAGTCTTTATACAAAATGTTTGTAACTTTATTATTTCCCAAATTACTGGATATTGAATTTACTAAGATTAAGGACATGTATGGCAACTCTATTAAACCAGATTTTTCTTATACTGAAAATACAACTATCAATCTACATTTGAAACATGAACGATATAGAAAAAGTATGACAGTAGCTGAATTCATTGGTACACCATCAAGGCATATAGATTTCAATCAAGACATATCAGTTGTTGGTCCAAGAAGAATTTTGAGTGAAATTGAAAGACATTATGTGTTGTTCTTAAAAGATGTATACCCATGTGGATTTATAGACAGTACTTCTCTGCAAGAAGGAAAGTTATTGTCTGATATCACACCAGATCTAGCAAGGACCTCTGTGAGAAATTTTTCCACTAATTTAGGAGTGAATTTTGGTGAAGTTCTTGATAATAAAGATGTGTCTATTTTAACTATGGAAAAAGATAATATCAGAGAATTTATTAATAGAGGAGTGGAAATGGAGAGTACCTCACTTTTAAGCTCTAACATATCAGAACTATTCCATAAAAAAAAGGTTGATCATGCCCTCTATAAGATAAATGATAATATGATATGGTTGGATGCTAAACTATTGATGCTTTTATATAATGGACAAGGAAAAGGAATTTTAGATAAATTTACGCTAATAAATTCAAATGAAAATAAACTTCCATTTATTTCTATGGACTGGCTGAGAAGGGAAGGGGAAGAATATTATTATTATTTATCAATGGATGAGTTTCTTGATTACTTATATAGACTATCTGATTTCTATTTTGATTCAATAGGTAAGGGGGATCTTATGTTTTGCCCAATCAATTCTGATTCGGGAGTGGTTGTATCAGAAAGATATTTATATAAGAATATATTAGAGCGTGATTCAGTACAAATTGACATGCAGGGTGAAAAACAGGATTTTGTTGTTTCTAAGGCTATTGTCAATTTGCAACTTATGAAAAAAGAGAAAGCTATAGAGATATATAAGAAAATTATTGCTAATAATCCTGATAAATATACAATTTTGGCAGCAAGTTTAGTCGAGGGACAACATTTTTTATAGTAGGTGTAAGGTGATTTGTTGTGACTGATGAGATTTTAGATTTAGTTAATGAACATGATGAAGTAATATCTTCATTATCCAGAAATAATATTTATAAGCAAAAATTGAAGAATTTTAGAGTTGTAAATGCTATTTTGGTTAATGTTGATAATGAAATATGGCTGCCTATAAGGAATAAAAACAAAACGTTATTTCCATTAAGCTTAGATACAAGTGTGGGGGGGCATGTCAAGTCAGGAGAGAGCTATTCTCAAGCACTGTTTAGAGAAACTAAAGAAGAATTGAATATTGATTTGGCCTCATGTCCATTCTCCTTTTTATTTGAATTGAATCCTAATGTTCATCTTACATCTGCTTTTATGCATGTTTATAAAATATTTTGGTCAGGAGCAATATCACCAAATTATAACACTGAAGATATAGAGAGTGGTAAATGGTATGAAGTGTCAGAGGCTATTTCCTTGATTGAAGAGGGCACTAAATGTAAATCAGATTTACCACTAATACTAAAAAAGTTGATCAGAAAATGTTGATAAAAAAAATACTATTTACATTGGTCGTAATGTGCTCATCACTTTCCGTAGAAGCAAAAACCCCTAATATTATATTAATTGGCCTTCCTGGCACAGGAAAGGGTAGCATTTCACAACATTTGGTAAGTGAGCATGGGTATTATCAGATTTGTCTTGGTGACCTGTTTCGTGAAGAAATTCGTAAGAACACAGAGTTTGGTATACAAATAAAGAATATTGTTGCTAAAGCAGATTATGTTGATGATTATACTTCCTTTAATTATTTATCTAAATATATAGATGATGCTATATCTCAAGATAAACCAATATTGTTTGATGGATATCCTCGCTCGAAAAAAGCACAAGAGCTGTTAACTAATTACTTGAGTGTGGAAAAGTTAGTTGATGATACGATTATTTTATCTTTGTTTGCTCCAATAGAAGTGTTGGATTATAGAGTGCTAGGTCGTTTAATTTGCAGTGAATGCAACCACGTATATCATAAAAAGGACTTTGATAAACATGGTGGTGAGTGTGGTAAATGCAATAAAAAATTGACAAAAAGAACTGAAGATACCCGGAAAATTTTACATAAGAGAATTAAACATTATAATGAAAATATTCTTCCTATAATTGAAGCACTTGCAGATAATATGAAACTAATAACTTTAGATACTAGTGAAAGTATTTACTCAGTGTTGAGTGAAGTAGAATCCAAAACACAAATGAAGGTTAGATGAGATTGTATTGAAAATATACGCTTCAGATAATAGTAATTAATTTTGACTACGCACAGGTCTCAAAGTGTCTTTCATTCATTACTTGATTGCATTAATTATGTGCAACAATTTAGTAACTTAATAATATCTTTTTTGTGAACATATCTTTTCTAAGTATTTTTAAAGAAGTTGTTTTAAAATAGAAAATATGCCAATTATTGTATGGGAGCATGTGCACTGAGAGGAAGATAGTTAAAATCTAGGTTTTTTACTATTAGCTAGGGTGGCCGGTACAGGCATGAATGTTTCACAAACAACAAGAACTTCTTTTGGCAAGCTCATAAAGGTTATACGAGGAGCTTGGCAAGCTCTACTACTAGTACGCATGAGCTCATGTTCTTTTATCCTAACTAAATCTAGAGTATCACAAGTTGATGCTATTATCCGTTTTCTTGCTTTACAACTTGATGTAGCAAGAACTGCAGTTTTTCTTATATAGGCTATTTCTTCTAAACTTTTTGTACCACCAAAGTCGGTATCAGAGGAGTCATCAGCACCAATACCTGTGCTAACACAACATGATGATGTAGCCATCTTTAATGCTTTAATCGCGTGAGGACTTGATGTTTTAACAACTGATGCAAACTTCAACAATTGCTCTTCGATAATTAATATTAAAAACTCTAACTTAGCAACCTTATTTCCTTCATTATCTATTAAGTTACCCATGTTATAAATAACTAATTTTTTAGGCTCATCATGTATTTCTCGATATTTCTTAGTTGCCCTTATTGTTTGGAGAAAGCGTTGCTGTACATTTAAGCATTGATATTTAAAAGCAAAGGTACGTAGATTTGTCTTGGGCCAATGACCAGATAAAAAATTTGGTAAAAATAAACTTGCGTATAAATTAACTAACCTATTTTGTCTATGAAAAAAATATTTATGAACATCATTCCAATAGTGAGCAATGATTGCATATGCTTCCATACAATGTAGTTTTTGAGTGAACATGGTATTGTTATACACAATAGGACTTAAATTTGAATGTTTTAATTTTAGATATATGTATGGAGAATTTGGCTCAGAATCATCTGCTAATGGCAATGCTAAAAGGCGCATGTTTTCAGCAGAGCATTGACATAACTTAGTGATAATGTTTGGGGATGATGCAAAGATGAAGGTCCATTGTAGTGGTGTAACAGTAACTTCTTTAGAGCGCTCGACCATACGAGGAATTGAATACTGTATTTCTTTTCTATCTCTTGTTCCTGCATATGGCAGAGGTATTTTAGGGCCATGATCTATATGAGTGCTCGTAATATTTACATCAGCACCACGGTTTATTAATTCTAGAGTGAGCGGATCATTTAATCTTTGAATAGATAATATTAGAGCTGTGCTTGAATATAATCCAGGTCTAGAAGTAAAGTTAATAATTTTTGGTGAGCAAAACTCAAGTAAGGCAAATGCAGCAAAAGTGTTACCGTAACCGATTGCCATCATTAAAGGTGTTTGCCAAAAAAAAGAATCTGTGCTAGCTAAATCGCAGCCATGAACAACTAATTTTTCAATAAGCTGTTGGTATTGCGGAAAAGTTATTTTCCGGTGTGCCCCATGATCTTCCTCTGGGCATGAAACAGTTCGGTATTCGCTATATGCTATTGCAAATAATAAATTTCCACAAATATTTATCCCTGTGGATTTTACGTAAAAATATTTGTCATTTAAATTCAGTCCACTGGCAATGATATAATTAAGACTTGTATCTGCCTCTGTAAAATTACCATTATTTAAATTTTCAAAAAAAAGATTTATTTGATGAGATTTAATAGATGTTTTTAATCTTGCTTCAGTTTCACTCATGAGATATTGCTTTTATAAATAAAGATATATGGGCATACAGTCTATGACATATGAGAATGAATAACGGTCGCAAAGCAATTAAATTGAGTTGTAACAGAAATGATAAAGTTTTAAATTTAATTTGTGCAAATCTTCTTTTTGATTCAATAGTTGGAGTCATATATAACCTTCCCAAGATTGCATATAAGCTTAGATGATTATTATTTTTGAATGGATATAATAGCATTTTTGTTTTTTTAAGGGAAGTTTACTCAGTTTCATAGAACTCATGGCTGTTAGTTGGTTAACTGTTGCGGGCTATGCACTATCAATTTTCATTTTGTACTTAAATAGTTTTGATATGTTTTCGAGATTATTTAGGTTAATAGATGGCATGAATAATAAAATAAATATATGCTCCACTTAGTAAAGCCAACGTTGGAATACGGAGAGAACGTTTACCTAGAAGTAGTGCGCAAACAAAAATCAATGTGATAACAAGCATGTTGATGCTGTCAAAATTAGCTATTTTATCTGGAATTGGCAATTCTGAGACTAAGGCCCCTGAGCCAAGAACTAAAGTTAAATTAAATATGTTTGAGCCAATAATATTGCCAATAACTAGGTCTCTTTCTCCTCTCATAGCTGCTGAAATTGATGTAGCAAGTTCTGGTAGGCTAGTTCCAATAGCCATGAGTAGTAAGCCAATAATTAATGTGCTGAAACCAAAATACTTTGCTATTTGGACTCCTCCCTCAAGAAGGAAATGAGCACTTATAGGTATAATTGCTGTTGTTGCTATAAGCCACAGACAATTTTTTTTAATGTTAACTTCATTTTCAGAGGGAAGGGGATCATTTTCATCTAGTATAGAAAACTTCCAAAAATATAAGACACACCCAAGGCTGAGGAGTAAAAGAAGTATTCCATGATATTTAGTTATTGTGGTTGTTGAGTATAGGATGTAGCTACAAATAGCGGTAACTATTAGCAAAATTATCGGCTGAGATTTTGATTTTATTTCACCAAGCATACTCTTGGATATAAGTAAGCTTGTAGTAAAAACCAGACCAATATTGCTAACGTTTGAGCCAACAACATTACCAATAGCTATATCAGCTTCACCTTTATATGTTGCAGTAATAGTTAGCACAAGCTCAGGCAGTGATGTACCAAAAGCTACTAGAGTCAATCCTACTAAAGCTTTAGGTAGATTAAATTTTTCAGAAATATTTATGCAAGAAAATATAAATTTATCTGCCGCAATGATTAAGAAGGCAAGTCCAAGGCAAAATTGTATTACTGCTATTCCTAGTTCAAACATCTATTCTTTTCTATCACCTGTTTTTTCCATAGGGCATTGTAATTTAGACACAATATTGCCCTTGTCATCTATCGAGTGCAAATGACAATCAAATCCCCAAATATAATGTAAATGTTTTAAAACTTCCTGTGCTTCTTCTGATCCAAGTTTACGTCTGTCACTCATCACATGCTGAAGAGTAAGACTGCGATCACCTTTGTGATCAACATTAAAAACTTGAATGTTAGGCTCAGCAAATGAAAGGTTATTTTGCTTTGAAAGTAATTCTCTAACTTTCTGATAACCCGCTTCATTATGAATGTAACTTACTTCGTAATCCATGTTCTCGTCAGAGTCTAGGATGCAAAATAATTTAAGGTCACGCATTACCTTAGGAGATAGATATTGTGCAATGAAACTTTCATCTTTGAAGTTACGCATGGCAAAATCTATAGTTTCAACCCAGTTAGTATCAACTAGATCTGGGAACCAGTGTCGATCTTCATCTGTTGGAGACTCACAAATACGGCGAAGATCTTGAAACATGCTAAGTCCAAGTGTATATGGATTTATACCACTATAATAAGGACTGTCATAAGGTGGTTGATAAATAACACTGGTATGATTATGTAAAAACTCCATCATGAATTTATCTGATAATTTACCACGATCATAAAGTGTATTTAAAAGAGTATAATGCCAAAAGGTTGCCCAGCCTTCATTCATAACTTTAGTTTGTTTTTGCGGATAAAAATATTGAGATGTTTTCCTAACGATACGAATTATTTCACGTTGCCATGGTTCTAATAATGGGGCATTTTTTTCTAAAAAATATAAAATATTTTCTTCAGGAGCTTCAGGGAAGCGCATTTCTTCATTTTCTTGATTTTCTTTTGAGCTTTGTGGCAATGTGCGCCATATTTCATTCACTTGTGATTGGATGTATTCTTCTCTAGATGTTTGTCTAAGTTTTTCTTCTTGGATTGATAGCTTGGCTGGTTTTTTATATCTATCTACACCATAATTCATTAAAGCATGGCACGCATCAAGCATTGCTTCAACAGCTTCCACACTGTAACGTTCCTCACATTTGCTAATATAGTCTTTTGAGAACAATAAATAATCTACGATAGCATCAGCGCTAGTCCATGTTTTGAATAAGTAATTTGATTTGAAGAATGAATTATGACCATAAGAGGCATGTGCAATGACTAAAGCTTGCATGGTTAAAGTATTTTCTTCTAGCAAATATGCTATACAGGGATTTGAATTAATTACTAATTCATATGCAAGGCCCATTTGTCCACGCTTATAACCTTTTTCAACATTTAAGAACTGCTTTCCATATGACCAATGATGATAACCCATTGGCATTCCAGAAGAAGAATAGGCGTCCATCATTTGCTCAGCAGAGATAATCTCTATTTGGTTGGGATAAGTGTCAAGATTAAATTCAGCAGCAATTATTGAGATTTCATGATCGTATTTTTTTAAAAGCTCAGGAGACCACTCATTGGTTGTAGAGATAGGATTTTTTTCAACGGTAGTAGACATTAGCTAACCTTTTTTTTAAATAATTCTCTAAATACAGGGTAGATTTCTTTTTGTGTTGAGATGTTCTGCATGGAAAATTCTGGAAATTTATCTTTTAAAGATAAATATGTTTCCCACAAACTTTGATGATGCCGTGGCATAATTTCAACATAAGCATAATATTGGACAAATGGCAGGATAGCTGACTCAAGAAGGGAGCCACATTTAGGTGAATCGTTATTCCAGTTATCACCATCAGAAGCTTGAGCGGCATAAATATTCCACTCACTTGGAGGATATTTTTTTTTCATAACATCACTCATCATCTCTAAGGCACTGGATACAACAGTTCCTCCTGTTTCACGAGAATAGAAAAAATCATGCTCACTTACTTCTTTAGCACTAGTATGATGTCGAATAAAAACAATATCTATCTTTTCATAGGCACGTTGTAAAAATAAATAAAGTAAGATGAAAAATCTTTTTGCAATATCTTTTTTAGCTTCATCCATAGAACCTGATACATCCATCAAACAAAACATAACTGCTTGGGTCGATGGTGTCTCTGTAATAATTCTATTATGATAACTAATATCAAATGGATCTATGAAAGGTATTCTATTGACTTTCTTTTTTAATGTTGCAAGTTCTTCCTCTAAAAGCTCTATTTTGTCGGTATAGTCATTGTCTTTGTCTTTGTCTTTGTCTTTGTCTTTGTCTTCAATCTTAAAGAGTTCTTCAAGTTCTTCAAGTTCTTTTTTCTTTGCTTTTATTTTTTTTCTAATAGTTGCGCCTAGAGCAAATTTTCTCGCATGAGCATTTTTCATTGATCTTAAAATGTTAATGTTGCTGGGATTACCTTCGCTAGTAAACCCTGCTCGTGTCTGCTTAGATGTTTTTATTCTGGTTAATTCTTTTTGGACTAAATTGGGTAACTGAAGATCTTCAAAGAAAATCTCAAGAAATTCTTCTTGAGAGATATGAAAAGCAAAATCATCATCACCTTCACCGGAGTTACTAGCTTGTGAGCCAGAGCCCCCACCAGATTTAGGGGGGCGTTTTATTCTATCACCAGGTGAAAAATGCTTGTTGCCTGGAAGGATAATATCTCTTTCCCCTCCATCACCATGATGAAATGTTGGTTCTATAATATCCTTAGTTGGGATATTAATGGTTTCACCCTGGTTTATATCAGTAATGCTACGATCTGATATAGCCTTCGATACAGCTTTTCGGACCTGGTTGGAAACACGTTTTAAGAATCTGCGTCTATTTACAGCACTTTTATGTTTACCATTTGGTCTTCTATCAATAAATTGGCTCACTTCCCAAGCCTCCTTAAGATGACTTTCTTACTCTCAAATACCAGTCACACAGCAGGCGTACTTGCTTTGGAGTGTAACCTTTCTTAACCATTCTATCTATAAAGTCTTCATGCTTTTTCTTCTCATCAGTAGAAGCTTTAGTGTTGAAGGAGATTACTGGCAGTAGGTCTTCAGTATTTGAAAACATTTTTTTCTCAATTACAACACGGAGTTTTTCGTAGCTAGTCCAAACAGGATTCTTTCCACTATTATTAGCCTGAGCGCGTAATACAAAATTGACAATTTCATTTCTGAAATCTTTAGGGTTACTAATTCCTGCTGGTTTTTCAATTTTTTCCAGCTCTTCATTTAACATACGCCTATCTAAAATCTCGCCAGTATCTGGATCACGATACTCTTGATCTTGCATCCAAAAATCAGCATATATCACATATCGGTCAAAGATATTTTGTCCATATTCAGAGTAAGATTCAAGGTATGCTGTTTGAATTTCCTTACCAATGAAATCTACATATTTAGGACTTAAATAACCTTTGATGTGTGATAAATAGCGTTCATAAATCTCTTGAGCATATTGTTCTTGCTCAATTTGCTGCTCTAAAATATATAGTAAATGGACTGAATTTGCTGCAATTTCACTAATATCAAAGTTGAATACTTTAGATAATATCTTGAATGCAAATCTAGTAGATAGACCTGTCATACCTTCATCAACACCTGCAAAGTCTTTATATTCTTGTATGGATTTAGCTTTTGGATCTGTATCCTTCAAGCTTTCACCATCATAAACTCGCATTTTCGAGTAGATGCTTGAATTTTCAGGCTCTTTTAATCTAGATAAAATAGAGAATTGAGCCATCATTTTTAAAGTGCTTGGTGAACATGGTGCATCTTGTAACGAACTATTTCGCAAAAGTTTTTCATAAATACTTATTTCTTCTTGTACTCGCAAGCAATAAGGAACTTTTACTATATAAACTCTATCAATAAATGCTTCATTGTTCTTGTTGTTTTTAAAAGTATGCCATTCAGCTTCATTAGAGTGGGCCATTATTATTCCATCAAATGGAATTGAAGGAATAGCTTCAGTACCATTGTAATTGCCTTCTTGTGTAGCTGTTAGTAGTGGATGCAAAACCTTAATTGGAGCTTTGAACATTTCAACAAACTCTAGCATTCCACGATTACCTTTACACAAGCCACCAGAAAAGCTGTATGAATCAGCATCATCTTGTGCGAAATCTTCAAGTTTTCTAATGTCGACTTTACCGACTAATGCGGAAATATCCTGGTTGTTTTCATCGCCAGGTTCAGTTTTAGCAATTGCAATTTGAGAACGAACTGATGGCCTTATTTTTAATACTTTAAATTTGGAAATGTCACCATTGTATTCATGCAATCTCTTTACTGCCCATGGAGACATAATGTTTTCAATATATCTACGTGGAATACCATATTCTGTTTTTAAGATGTCAGCATCTTCATCGGCATCAAATAGACCCAATGGAGATTCATATATAGGAGAGTCTTTTAAAACATAAATAGGACATTTTTCTAATAGGCTTTTCAATCGTTCAGCTAAGGATGACTTTCCTCCACCAACAGGGCCAAGCAAATATAAGATTTGTTTTCTTTCCTCAAGACCTTGAGCTGAATGTTTCAGGTATGAAACTATTTGTTCAATAGGCTCTTCCATACCATAGAATTCATTGAAAACCTTGTACCGTTTAATAACTTTATTGGAAAACATGCGACTTAGCCTAGGGTCTAATCTAGTTTCCACTAGCTCAGGTTCTCCAATAGCATATAGGAGGCGCTCTGAGCTGCTAGAGTAGGCCATAGGATCTTCTTTACAAATATCTAGATATTCTTGTAGAGAGAACTCTTCCAGCTGATCATATTCATAACGGTTGCTTACTTGATCTATTAAGCTCATATAAAAACTCCTTGTAAGTATGTGACTAAGTTACATACTTCTCATTAATACCTAACTCAATTGTAAATTCTACAGGGAGTATGAAGCAAGGAGATTAGGAGGTAGGTCGGGCATAAGCTACTAAATAATTGCAAATTAATGAATAACTAACATAAAGGATTTAAATTTCCTTCTAAACAGTTACTTAACAAACCTTGTGTGTGCAGCAAAATTATAAACTTTTATTCCTTAATGTTGGCAGGTCAATTGCTTGGACTGTGACCAGAATCAACCTTTAACTGGAGTGAAGTCCATTAAACTATATTAATAGTGTGAGTAGTTATTTGCTTAATTTAGGACCTGTATGAAGGAATTGTCTTTTTGTGTATGTCAGCGACAATGAAATGGTTTTATTTATCGATTATAGAAAATATGATATCTAATCATATGAATATTATTTTATTTATAAAAAAATACAAAACCTCTGTAAGAGGTAATCATTGATATGAATATCAAAGCAACTTTTTTGTATTCCTTTATTACAAAAATCAATATTTACTTTGCTATCATATTTACTATTATTTTATCTTCTTTCGGCATATATAATTACAATATTCTGAAATATTCCATGTTGGAAAAATTAGACATCCAAGCTGAAAATGTAACTAAAAGACTATCAGAAAGTTTATTAGAGCCTATTTGGAAGCTGGATAAAGAGATATACATTAATATAATGGAATCTGAATTATCTAATGAGTCAATATCAAGAATTACATTATTATCTACAGAAGGGAAGTTAGTTGCTGCCTTAGGTGTAAATGACGCGGGAGAAACTATTGAATTAAATGAAGACGATATTGTGAAATATTTTCCATATACCTATACAAAAACAAAGGTTTTGGAGTACGATATTTATGGTCAGGTGCAAAATCTTGGAGAAATAATTCTTTATGTGTCTGACGAGCATATTCAGCTACAATTACAACAAAATATTAAGCGTCAGATAATACAGATTATATTTTTAGATATATTGGTTGTTATCTTTCAAATAATAATGTTAACCCAAATAATTGGGACTCCATTAAAAAAAATCAATAGTGCTTTGCTTTATATTGCTGATGGAGGTGGAGATTTACGAAGAAGGTTAAGCGACAACTCAAGGAATGAGCTAGGTATTTTATCCAAAACATTTAACAAATTTGTTTCTGGGTTGCAGGTTATCATTAAAAAAGCTATTGGATATAGTCAAGAGCTACAAGTTATATCATAAAAATCCTCTTCGCACTCAGAGCAAATACGTAGTGCTTTAGAAATAGAGAGAAAAGAAATATCCACGCTAGCAGTCGTTATTAATGAAATGGCATCTTCTGCACTATTGGTGGCAGAAAGTGCGGAAAACACAGCAGGTTCAACTAAAGATGCCTATGATGAAGCAAACATTGGAAAGAAAGTTGTTGATGAAACAATTACTAAAATAAACAATTTAATGGATAATGTTGAAAAGACATCTGAGGTTATTCATGAATTAGAATCTAGAGCAGAGCAAATAGGTTTTATTCTGGATGTCATTAGAAATGTTTCACAGCAAACTAATTTATTGGCTCTTAATGCAGCAATTGAGGCTGCTCGTGCTGGAGAGGCAGGAAGAGGATTTTCAGTTGTTGCTGATGAAGTAAGAGCTTTATCTTTACAAACACAAAAAGCAACAGAAGAAATTCAAGAAATGATTACTGGGTTGCATCAAAGTTCTCAAGCTCAATCTGGCAATATTAGTTTTAATATTACCAATTGCACTAATCCTGAAACTGTAATGAATGCCATAATGCTAGCTAATACTCTTAACATGGAGCCAAAAATTGAAGATCAAAATGTGATTTCAGCATTAGAAAAAGCAGGTTTAATTAATAATGATATTGATCTGGAATCTTTATTGAAAACTCGGATGTCAGTCAGTGATTCAGAAAATCTTAACAGTAACCAAGATGCTAAAGTTGAAATAGATAGCATTAAAGCAGCAATTAAAGAACAGACTAATGTAGTGGAAGGTATTGCCCATAATTCTGCCAAGACTGTAAAGTTGCCTAAATCCTGACATTGTCAGTGTACTTGATAATGGATGGGGTGTGACAATATCAGGTTATCCTTGGTTCTGAATTTCACATTGAAAATTGATTTGAAAAATTATAATGAGTGGCTACGATATTTCAATTTGGTTGATATATCTGAAGTTTTCTCTACTATAACTTCAGATGATGTTCCAGTGTGTGCGAAAATGAAGTTTAAAGTTTCACAGTGTTCTACCTTTGTTAACTCTGGAGTTTCCAGACTTATGCTATCAGATCTTTGTCTGTCAAGATTAACTGTACTTTCACAGAGGCTTTCATTACTGGGAGAGGAGGCTTCTAAATCACCATCATGGGCATATCTTAAATCATCTTTAGGGAGGATTTCAGCATTTAAACCATCTATTGTAACGACATGTGTTGATAGTGATTCTTTTAATGTTAAAGTTGTACTTCCCATTTGAAAAGAAAAGGCATTATCAATTAGAAGCATTAGTTCACTTTCTATATCGTCTGAAACGCGGAAATAAAATTCTTCAATTTCATCTAAGAAAGATTGCTTTTCTTCGGTTGTTTGTAAATTAGGCGAATAGACATCACATTGTGGTCTGCCAATTTCAGATTTTGCCCAGTAGAAATCATTTCTAGAGAAAGTATAATCAGTGAGCATTCTTTCCCCTGACATCCAGAAATCAATAGGCTCTATAATATTTTGCATTTCAACATAACAGCCAAGAGCATCTTTCAGATTACGTCGGAGGTGGTTTCTTTCGTGAGTGTCTTGAACTCCACCTAGAATATGTATTTTGGCAGTGCTAATGTTACCACCATTATTTGCAAATTCATTTAGAACAATTTTAATATTATGAGACATTATTTCTCGGTTAGATAATTGGTAATGCGTAAAATGTGTTAAAGAAAATGCAGTTTTACCATTTTCATCAAAATTGTAAATTTCAAGCAAGTGGCAGGATGAAACTCGAAGAGAGGTGATTTTTATATGTGGTTGAAAGCTCAAATTTATAGCAAATGAGCCATATTCTTTTACAAATACCATTTCTGTAGCGGTTAGAGCTTCTTCATCAGGAGCTGAATCATTTGTATATACATTGCTGAGCATCAATACATCCTGAATTCTATTATTATGACGCTAATTTATCATGTTTACCTGTTTTTTGCAAAGTTATCTGCTTGGCTCACGCCGTTTATCGTAACTATCCAGACCAAACAGAGCCTTTCGTGTCGACTTATTGGAAGGGTATGTTTAGTTCCAACATGTCGTATAGATAAATAAGAAGTTAATTAATAGATCTATTTTAAAACATCATTTCAAAGTTTGGTTATGCACTAAAGATGAGTGAGTCGTCAATTATAGTTTGTAAATTACTACTTAATCTCTATCGTGAGTAAATTGTAGACTGACTTCATGATTGTTAGAGCCAGTTTCAAGGTTAACTGATAGTCTATCATTTAGTTTATAGTTGAGACTTACGGCGTTGATATTGGCGTCATTTTCCAAGTTATTTAAACTCTTTTTATATTTAATATATAGTTTTTTAGATAATTGTTTTCCTACTGCAAGGACCATGCTGTCAATAGAGCTATCAATCTCTGTATTTGATGATTCAAAACTTAATTCATCTAGATGAAGCATGTTTTGTATTTGGGACGCAATATCCTTACCACTTACATTTGCCATTTGTGCAAGAATAGTATTGCTGTTTGCATTTAAAGTGTCTTCTTGGAAAGTGAAATGTTCATTATGGGAAAAATTAGCTTTTAGTTTATCAATTGGTCCATATAGCCAAATTGATAACCCTTTGTCTGACTGTGATATTCGGCGTTGCGTTAATTGTACACTAATAAATGGAGAATTAAGAGCTGTGCCAGGTAAATACAGTATACTCCCGCGATTTATATCGAAAATTTTCCCAAGTGCTTTATAACTACCGTTATGAATAGTAAGTAATCCACTAGCATGAGTAAGTGATTTGTCTTCCGTATGGATATCCAATTTTCCCTTCAAGGTTGCATCAAAACCATACCCTGCTAGATGAATGGGCTTTTTATTAATGTCGATTTTATAGTTGGCTACAAATTTGGCCGTTGACTTATCATTGGAAGCTTGCTTTTCGCCTTTACGTTTAACAAAGACAATGTCATCAGATATTTCTATATTACTATCATCAATTTTATTTAGGTGCAAATGTGCATCTATAATATTAAACTCGCTGTCAAACATACTAATGGTTTTTTTGCCATAAGTATAATTTGCCTTAAATGCAGACTCAAAAAAAGTTTCTTTACCATAGCTTCCAAATAATAAATCACTAGATAGAGCGATATTAGTGCGATTAAAGTCCCCATTTACATTTATGTCTATTTGTTGTTTGTTTTTGGCTTCAATTAAACCTTGTCCTGATATTTTAGTGGATAAGTCGGTCGTGCCTTGGAAAAATATTTTGTGAATTGACTGCTTATGTGCAGGGAGAGTAATGTTTAATTCAGAGCTGGATATTCTAATAGAGCTAAGATTTTCCGAATTATTGGTCACATCTAAATTTAGTAAAATAGACCCATCAGCTTGAACAAATTTGGGTGAAAACAAACGAATGAAGTCAGGAGTAAGGATCGCTTGTATTTTTCCTGAAAAAGCCTCTGATAGGTTTTCAGATAGATTGAAGTTTAGTTTGGCAGAGACATTTTCTTCACCATTTTGCATGTATGCCAAATAAGATATTGTTCCAATGTTTTTCTTTAGTATTATGCTACCTTTAGATTCAGAGCTTTTATGAAGTAAGCACTTTGTACTTGAGGCAATTAATTCAGGAGAGAGTAGTGTAAAGTTTGATTTAACTGTATCAAGGGTATAGTTGTTAACTTTTATTGAGGTTGTTGAATTAACACTACCGTTAAAAGTAAATGGTAATTTATTCGAAATGTTGAATTTCTCAATTTTCATAGCCGTTGTCGATATATCAAAATCAGCATTGCCAGTTTTGTAGTTAAAGTTACCTTGAAGTGTGATGTTGTCATTAGGGTTTCTGGTTTTTACATGGAAAATGTCATGTTCATATCGCCCGTAAATATTTAGATTAGATAGGGATTGAATATTGATATTGTTATGAGTTAAATTTAAAATTTCAAATTTATAATCTTGAGTAATGTTTGCGGTGAGCCCTAATGAGTCAGTGTTGTTCACCGCATGTATAGTAACTTGGACTGTATCATTGGTAAGGTCTTTGCTATTTAAATCTATTTTAAGATTGCCATTTTGATCGTCAAGCTCAACAGTCATTATTCCAATGTTATCTTTAATTATTCCTTGAGCATTTTTTATTTCATGGTTATCGATTGTTAAGCTATCAGCACTCAAGTCGTAGGAAAGCTTTGATTTTAGTGCTATTAACTTAAGTTGTGCATTTAGGTGTAACTTCCCAGTGGCACGGTTGGATAATTGTTCCGCCTTCTGTATGTTTAACAGTATGGTATTGGTATCAATATTTTTCACAAAGTTAATTTGATTGGATTCATTTTTTAGTGAGAAAACAGTTTTTTGCTTGTTGGTTTCGTAGGCTAAGTCATATTCATGCTTATTAATTGAGATGCTTTGTGAATTAAGACTTGTATGCAGTAGCTCCTCTTTTTGTACATAGTAATTGTTGATATCTAATTGCTCTATGTGAATTGCATCGGAGCCTAAACTAAACTCAATTCCATATAAATGTGAATTTATAGATGAAATAGATCCTTAGTTATTTTCAACGTAGAAATAGGTGCTAGAGATATCTCATCAATTGAAATCTTTTTTCCTGATAAGGTGAGCTTTATATTAGAGAAGGTTAGGCCGTTAATAAGGTTGCCAGAAATATTTGTATTGTATATCTTTATATTATGAAAGATTGGAAGAACTTTAATTGCTATGTGTGCCGGCATTGGCGTTGCAAATATGATAACTGTAAGCAATGCGCTCCAGAGAGTCCATCGAAAGATGATTGCCAACGGCCTTAAATACATGCGGAGACCTTATTATTAGCATAGGAACTCGATAATATATCAGAAAGATGACACAAAAGATAAGTGCAAACGCACCTTTTTATCACCATATTTGCTACTTAGTGGCTTGGCAATGTCGAATTTGAATTGGCCTATATCTAAGTTGTAACGTATACCAACTCCTGCACCAACCGCTAAAGATTGCCATTGGTCCATGGCATTACCAGCATCAAGGAATCCAGCTAATCCAAACTTATCATTAATGGCATACTGAAGTTCACTTGATAGTTCAATTTTTTTGTCACCACCAATAACAATTAATTTTCCACTGTCAGAAAGTAGTGCTGGTCCTAAGCTATTATAGGAGTATCCACGGACAGAAGAATCACCACCAGCAAAAAAGCGTAAACTTGGAGGCGTTGCATAGTGATTGTTTTTAAATATCGTAGAAGCGATTAATGTTTTCAAGTGTAAGGAAAAGCTATTAGTTAATTCATGGATATGTGAATTATTTATATTAAATTGAAAAAGTCTACTAGTAGAAAATAAAAAATTAACACTAGCTAGCATTATTATTTCAAATTGGCCTTTAAACTCTGTACCATAATAATTTTTTTTAAAAATAGCTTTAGGTATGAGGTAGTGAGCACGTTGTTTTTTAGCTGTGTCTGTTAGTTGGAAACGTTCTAGAAAAATATTAAGCGATAAAGTTTTCTCAAAATATCCCGACCTATCGATGTAAGATGCAGTTAAGTCCGTTTGTCTAGTAATTGTTTCATTGGGTATGGTTTGCTTATGGCCTAATTCTAGCAAGTAAGCTTGGGTTATAGGGCAATTCCCAGGTAACTTATAGTTGAAATTAAGAGCATATTTTTTGCTTGAGGCTTGAACTCTAGCCTGAAATATATGACCAGGATTTGACGTGCGTCTATGTGCCCATGATGCAGCACCAATAAATCCTTCATTAGAAGAGTAACCAAATTTCCCGATATATCTATTTTCAGGAAGAGGCTTTAAATTGGCTACAATAGGTATGCTACGGCTCACATGATCTATCTGGTCTGGATTAACTTCAATATCTACACCTTTGAATAGTCTGGTTTGGTTTAACATGTTATGAATTTCACTAATTGTGTCGCTATTATATTCCAAATTTTCAGGCAGGCATTGCTCTATTTTACATAGGAAATTGTTATCAAAATGCTTGGATTTTAAGTCTATGGATTTTATCGTATATTTAGGACCTAAATCTAAGTTGATATAAACATAAGCTTTATTGTCTTCATCTATTTCCACACGATTATTTTCATTGAAGGATGCTGAAACATAACCACTGCTGGATAATTTACTTAGTATCTCAGTCTTGAATTTTTCATATGCAAATTGGTCAAAAATATTAGATACAATAAAGCTACTATAAATAAGTGATTCAGAATTTGCTGGTAAATTTGTGGGCTGTATAGAAATTTCTGAAATATATATTGGTCTAGCATCATTTATCGTAATGTGTATCTTATTTCTATTTATTTTCACATTGGCCTGTATCTGGCGATATCCAAATTTCAATAAGGTTATCTCCAAGTCAGAGATTATTTTTTTAGGATGAATTGAAGCATCTTGATTACGGTTAAATCTAGATGTCAAAATTGTAGATGTCTCTTTCGCAACAGTTTCAGGAATAATGTTTTTAGTATTTATGCTAACAGTGACATTTTGTGCAGAAGCAACTGTTGTTACCATAAAAGCTAATAACAACAATAATAATTTCTTATAAAAATTATTGTGGATTTTCAAGACTTAGCTCGCCAGAATCATAATCATACGCGAAAATTTCTGCATAGCGACCCCAGTCAATAATTGTTCTCATAATCCTCTCAGCTTCATCTGCACTAAAATAGGAACCAAGTTGTTCTAAAAAATACTCCTCTGAGACTCGTTGACCTGGGTGTTTTTCAATAGAACGTTTTATATGTTTTGCTAATGGAATGTACTCAAGTAAGTGTTTTGCAAATATTTCTTTTCGGATTTGAATGTCAGCACTAGCGAGTTTGATTCCAGATTTTGTAAATTCAATGTCACCTTCATCTGTAATTTTAGCAAAACGTAGTAAATCGAGAACTTCTGTATATGGAAAGAGGTTATTTACATCAAGGTGCAAAGCATCTGCAAGTTCTGGCAGTTGTATTTGGCCATTTGTTTCAAATGAAAGCATTGATTCAAGCATTCCAGAAAGTTCTGAAACGTCTACTTCAGGGAGTCTGTATGCATAATCAGGAATATTTCTTTCCTTAGGAATTTGTTGTGTCTGGATCTTAGTTCTTTCACTGGTGGTCATTGCTGAATAAATGTTATCTAAAACTTCTTTGAACTCATTTGATTCTGGATTTCTTGGGTATGGGAGTTTAATTTGAATGATACTTTGGATCTCACCCGGATTATTTGAAAAGATAACAACTCTATCTGCAATCAAGATGGATTCTTCAATATTATGTGTAACACATAATATTGATTTCATATTAGTTTGTTTCTCATGCCATAGCTCGAGTAAATCACCACGAAGAGTTTCTGCAGTTAGAATATCTAGAGCAGAGAATGGTTCATCCATTAGCAATAATTTAGGATTTACAACAAGAGCTCTAGCAAAGCCAACACGTTGGCGCATTCCACCAGATAATTCTTTAGGGTATGCGGATTCAAAACCATCCAATCCTATCGTATCAATAGCTTTTAGTGCTCGTTTACGTCGTTCCTTTGGATTAACGCCCTTGGCTTCCAAACCAAGCTCAACATTCTCTAGGACAGTTAGCCATGGCATTAAGGCAAAGCTTTGGAATACCATCGCAATCCCTGGAGCTGGTTCAAAAATCTGCTCATCGTTATATAAAACTTCGCCGTTGCTAGGTTTTATCAAGCCAGAAATAATTCGAAGTAATGTTGACTTTCCAGAACCAGATTTACCAAGGAGAGCAACAATTTCGCCGTCAAATAAGGTGAAATTTATTTCATTCAATACTAAAAGCTCTTTGCGATCAGCATTAATGAATGTTTTTGAGATGTTTTTAAGTTCAATTATTTTTTTATCCATCGTAGTCAATCCAATGTAAATCTAGTTTGTGCTATCGTAGTCAGTCCAGTGTAAATCTAGTTTGCGCCAGATTATATAATTTTTGCCATACAAGTCTATTAAATGCTAAAACATATATACACATAACTGTGATCCCAAGAGCTATACGCGGAAAATCACCTTCACGAGTATATTGTTCAATGTAAGAGCCTAGGCCTAGAGAAACAAAAGTATGATCTCCCCATTGAACAAACTCTGCAACTATACTTGCATTCCAGCAACCACCAGCTGCAGTCATGGCTCCAGTTATAAAAAATGGAAAAATTGCTGGTAGTGCTAACTTTGTCCACCAAAGTACACCGCGTAAGCCAAGGCTTTTAGCTGCTAATTTTAGTTCTTTCGGGATTGTAGCTGTTCCAGCAATAACATTAAATAATATATACCACTGGGTACCAAGGATCATAAGTGGTGTTGTCCAAATTTGGTGGTTTAAATTAAATTTTATAATTAAAAGTACTGCTATAGGGTAAAATAAGTTAGCAGGGAAAGAAGCTATAAATTGAATGATTGGTTGGACAATTGAACTGATCCTAGGGTTAAGTCCGATCCAAACCCCAATTGGTATCCAGATAATAGAGGCTAAGAAGATTAGAATAACTACCTTAACTGCCGTTATCAAGCCAAGATAAGACACATAGATGACTTCTTTAAATTTAATTGATTCTTTAATTATTTCAATAATATTAGCTGTGGCATATAACATAATGACCGCTAAACAAATGTAATAAAAATTAAGAGATATTCTTCTCAATGTTGCGTTATTTTTTGATGGAGGAGTTTTGTATTGTTTAGGATTAATTGTTGATTTACCAATAAATAAATGACCAAGCCATGAAGAAAATGTTTCTAATTTTTTCAGTAAATGAGTGCGGGCTAATAAGTCAAAAATCCAAGACTCATAATAGACTTCTTCATCATCAATTTCGGATTTAAATTTTTCAGCCCAGACTAGCAATGGCCGAAAAAGCAGTTGGTCATAAATTAAGATCACTGTGAACATAGCAATAATTGCATAACCAATTGATGTTATATCCGACTGTGAAATTGCTAATTGTATGTAAGAACCAATCCCAGGCAAGGTAATAGTTTGATTATTTACTGAAATAGCCTCAGATAAAACTACAAAAAACCAACCTGCACTCATTGACATCATTGTGTTCCATAAAAGCCCTGGTGCACCAAAAGGAACATAAATACGCCAAAACTTTTGCCAGTTCGACATGTGGTAGATTCTTGATACTTCAACAAGATCTTTTGGAATAGTTTTTAATGACTGATATAAGCTTAAGATCATATTCCACACTTGAGAGGTGAAAATAGCAAAAATGGCAGCACACTCGGGGCCCAACAGACTACCTGGAAATATTTTAATAAATGCGATTACGCTAATCGACAACATACCTAATATGGGAATGGATTGCAGAATATCTATAGCAGGTATTATTATTCTTTCTGCATGACGATTCCATGCCGCAAGTGGGGCTAAAGTGAATGTAGCAATTAGCGAAAATATCAGAGCGATGAACATTCTTAAGACAGTTCGGCCAGCATACTCAGGCAAGTGGCTTGGATCCAGGCTGATTTTTATTTGATTTCCAAGATCATAGGGAGTGGACATTTTAGATATGGACCAGCTAATGCCAAAGATTATAGATAGGATTACAGTTAGTATAAGAATATCCCATATATTAGGAATATAATTGCGACTATTTTTTATATTTTCTTTTGACCAAAAGAATAGCATCGATAATACTACTTACAAAGTTAATCTATAGCGCACATTTAATTGCCTATAGAGTCCTGAGATTGTTCCTACTAGGAGCATTAAGCTTTTGAACAGAATAGCCTTATGGCCAGTTTAAGTCAAATCACCTATAATTTGGGTAGTTTATTATTTGATATGTGGTTATATTAGTAGGTCCTAAATTAATAATTAAACTTAGGCCGTGAAGCTTAAAAAACAGAGGTTAGTTTGTGATCTTGCTCGATACAGAATTTGGGAAAAGGTTATTGAAAGAGGAGACTAGTCTCCTTTATGAAAATCAGTTTTATTTACAGAATTCTTCTGCTCTAGTAATTGGAGATTCTAGATATTTAGAATGTTTACAGGTTGCTGGAGGCATTAATGTATGTGAAGTTGCCGGAAATGTTACTACTGAAAAAAGTATAGTCTCACGTTTTGATAAATTGGCTGTAGATCAAGAAAGTAAACAAATTGTTTATTTGCCACATGTTTTAGAAGATCATGTAAATCCTCATGAAATTTTACGTGAAACATATAGGATATTAGAGCCTGAAGGCATAGCTTTAATTACAACTTTGAATCCAGTTGGAATGCTCTCATTACCAAGATTAACAAATAAAATATTTAAATCAGGCTACAAAACCTATAATATGTTCTCGGCATTAAAGCTTAAAGACTGGCTAAGAGTTTTAGGTTTTGAGGTATTTAGCTTCCAACCTTATTACTACGCATTACCTTTAACTTACAATATTGTGTTTATGTATCCTGGCCGTAAGTTATTTAAGAATGAGCTTAAAGTGCCTTTTAGTCATCTTGCTTATCTTATGATAGTCAGTAAGCGTAATTCAACGATGACACCGATAAAAATTACAGCTCAAGAGCGAGAGTTAGCAGGGGCTGTATTGGAGACTTGAGCAAATGGTAGATTTAATAGAAATATACACCGATGGGTCTTGTTTAGGTAACCCTGGAGCCGGTGGATGGGCAGCGTTATTGAAATGTAGAGATACTGAAAAAATGCTCTCTGGTGGTCAGGCTACAACTACAAATAACCAAATGGAGTTATTGGCAGCACTCAAGGGATTGAGAGCAATAAACAAACCATCTGATGTAAAAGTTATCACAGATTCTAAATATCTGAAAAATGGTATGACAGAATGGATTGAAGGCTGGAAAAAAAAGAATTGGAGAACAGCTGCAGGAAAACCAGTTAAGAATAAAGAGCTATGGGTGGATTTAGACTCAATTGTTGAGTTTCACAATAGTGTTGAATGGGAATGGGTTAAGGCTCATGCAGGACATGAAGATAATGAAAGAGTTGATGATCAGGCACGTTCTGAAGCTGAAAAATTCATATAAATTAAGAGGTTTAGATTGCGTAAAATTGTATTAGATACGGAAACTACAGGATTATCTGCCGCAAAAGGCCATAGAATAACCGAAATTGGTTGCTTGGAGATCATTGATAGGAAGATTACGGGTAATACTTTTCAGACATACCTTAACCCTGAGCGTGAGCTTGATGAGGCAGCTGCAAGGATTACAGGTCTAAATCTGGACTTTCTTTCTGATAAGCCACTATTTAGTGACGTTGTTGATGACTTTCTAGACTTCATCAAAGGAGCAGAGCTAATTATTCACAATGCATCTTTTGATGTTGGATTTTTAAATGCTGAATTAAAGAGAATGAAGCATCATTGGGGAGATATTGAAAAGCATACAACTATATTAGATACTCTTGCTGTTGCGAGGAAGAAGCACCCTGGTCAACGAAACAACCTAGATGCTTTGTGTCAAAGGTACAATGTAGATAATAATCATCGTGAGTTTCATGGCGCATTATTAGATTCAGAAATTCTTGCTGAAGTATATTTGGCTATGACCGCAGGCCAGGCTAGCTTAACACTTTCTGCTGCAAGTGTTGATGCCACTCTTTCAGATCCCAAAAAGCTACATGATTCATTTTTGGATACGAAGTTAGATTTATGTGTTATTACACCCTCAACAGAAGAACTCTCAGAACATAATAAGTTTGTTGACATTCTTGAATTAGGTGAATATGAGAACTCCTTATGGAGTAAATAGCCATAATGATATAGAATTACACCCTAAAATTACCCTCAAATTGCACGTTACCAAGGCGTTTTATGAAAAATATAAGGAATTTTTCCATCATAGCTCATATTGATCATGGGAAATCAACACTCGCAGATCGATTTATTCAACTATGTGGTGGTTTAAGTGATAGAGAAATGAAGAGCCAAGTTTTAGATAGCATGGATCTTGAGCGTGAGCGAGGCATAACAATTAAAGCTCAAAGCGTTTCACTTAATTATCAAGCAAAAGATGGCGAGATCTATCAGCTTAATTTTATAGACACACCAGGGCATGTTGATTTTTCTTATGAAGTCTCCAGATCTTTGGCTGCTTGTGAAGGTGCGCTATTAGTAGTTGATGCAGCTCAGGGAGTTGAAGCACAAACTGTAGCAAATTGTTACACTGCTATTGAACAAAATTTAGAAGTTTTACCAGTATTAAATAAAGTTGATTTGCCACAATCTGAACCAGAGCGAGTAATTACTGAAATTGAAGAAATTATTGGTATCGATGCAGCTGAAGCTATACGAATAAGTGCTAAAAGTGGGTTGGGCGTTGAAGACTTGCTAGAAAATTTAATTCAAGTTATCCCCGCGCCGATTGGAGATGCTGATGCACCATTACAGGCCTTAATTATAGATTCATGGTTTGATAGCTATTTGGGGGTGGTATCTCTAGTTAGAATAAAAAATGGTCAAGTTCGCAAAGGTGATAAGATCATGATGATGTCTACAGGTAGAAGCTACCAAGTAGATGACCTGGGCATATTCACTCCCAAACGCATTTCAAAACCAATGCTAAGTTCAGGACAGGTAGGTTATATTATTTCTGGAATAAAAGACATTGAAGGGGCTCCAATTGGCGATACTATAACGCTAACAAGAAATCAAGCTGAAAATACTTTACCAGGGTTTGAAAAAGCTCAACCTAAAGTGTTCTCAGGATTGTTTCCAGTTGAGTCAGATGATTACGAAGCCTTTAGGGAAGCACTTTCAAAACTTAGATTAAATGATTCGTCATTATTTTATGAGCCGGAATCATCGACTGCATTGGGTTTTGGATTCAGATGTGGATTTCTTGGTTTGTTACATATGGAAATAATTCAAGAACGACTTGAACGTGAGTATAACTTAAATCTTATAACTACAGCGCCTACGGTAGTGTATGAGGTTGTTACAACTCAAGATGAAATTATTAAAGTTGATAATCCTTCAAAATTGCCAGAGATAAGTAATATAAAAGAAATAAGAGAACCCATTGTGCATGCAACGATGCTTATGCCACAAGATTATGTTGGTAACATTATGACGTTGTGTATTGAGAAACGTGGAGTACAAAAAAATATTCGTTATTTAGGTAATCAAGTTTCTCTTGAATTTGAATTGCCTATGAATGAAGTGGTTTTAGATTTTTATGACAGATTGAAATCAATAAGTAGAGGGTTTGCATCTTTAGATTATCATTTCTTAAGGTATCAAACAGATTCTTTAGTTAAACTAGATATACTAATTAATAATGAGAAAGTTGATGCTTTAGCATTAATTGTACATAGAGACAAAGCTTTAAATAAAGGCCGCGATCTGGCATCAAAAATGAAAGAACTCATTCCTCGGCAAATGTTTGATGTTGCTATTCAAGCAGCATTAGGCTCACAGATAGTAGCTAGAACAAATGTGAAAGCGTTGAGAAAAAATGTCACCGCAAAATGTTATGGCGGAGATATTACCAGAAAGAAAAAGTTATTAGAAAAGCAAAAAGCTGGTAAAAAAAGAATGAAAAACATTGGAAGTGTTTCTATACCACAAGAAGCTTTTCTTGCTGTTCTTAAAGTAGATAAGGATAAGAAATGATATTTGAATTAATTTTAGTCTCAGTAGTAATCCTTACAGGGCTAGTAACTCTATATGACAGAATTGTATTTTTACGATTCAAAAAAGTTAATTCTGGAGAATACCAACAAGGGATAATTAGAGAATACTGTGTGTCTTTTTTCCCGGTATTACTCTTAGTTCTAGTTTTCAGGAGTTTTCTTGCAGATCCATGGAGGATCCCTTCAGGCTCAATGAAACCAACCTTGCTGGAAGGCGATTTTATTGTTGTCAATAAGTTTAAATATGGCTTGAGATTACCAGTAGTAGGTACGAAAGTTCTAGAGATAGGAACTCCTGAACGGGGTGATATTGTTGTTTTCAAAAATAAAAAATTGGGAATGGTAATGATTAAAAGGGTTGTTGGTATTCCAGGTGATCATATTCAATACTCAGATAATAAACTTTTTGTTAATGATAAAGAAATGCTTACAAATAATACTGGAATTGAACAAGATCATATTATTGATTATGGAGTTTCAGTTCCTGTACTCAAGAAAGAAGAAAATCTTCTTGGAGTAAAACATGACATATATGTTAGAGAAGGTCATGGTGATATGAAATATAATATTGAAGATATCGTGGTTCCTGAAGGACACTATTTCATGGTTGGAGACAACCGCAACAATAGTAATGATAGTCGATATTGGGGGCTGGTATCTGAGAATGATTTACTTGGTAAAGCTTTGCTCACTGTATTAAGTTGGGATAATACTTATAAAGATATTAGATGGTCTAGATTTGGCAAAGTGATAAAATAAAATGACTGATTTATTAGCGTTTGCTAAAAATAAACTAGGATATGAATTTGCAGATACGCAGAATCTAATTTTAGCATTGAGCCACAAATCTATTGGTGCAAAAAATAATGAGAGATTAGAATTTTTTGGCGATAGTATTTTGAGTTATGTTATTGCAGAGATTCTCCTAGAGACATTTCCTAAGGCTAATGAAGGTCAATTGACACGAATGAGAGCACATTTAGTTTGTAAGGATACATTAACTATAGTTGCAAAAGAGTTGGAAATTGACAAGCATATTATTCTAAGTAATAGTGAAACAAGAACTGGTGGTCATCAACGAAGTTCAATTCTTGCTGATGCCTTAGAAGCTGTTATGGCTGCAATTCATAGAGATTCTTCAATTGGTGATATAAAAAGGATCATTAAACAGTGGTTTTTTAGTCATATAGAAAAATTAAAAGAAAGTGACCGATGCAAGGATTCTAAAACACAATTACAAGAATATTTACAATCATTTGGTGAAGAACTACCTAAATATAATGTTGTGAGAACAACAGGTCCAGCCCATCAACAAATTTTCCATGTTGAATGTAAATTAGGAAATAGTAAAATTAAGTTCATTGGTGTGGCTGATGGTCGTCGAAAAGCAGAGCAAATGGCAGCGGAAGAAGCCTATATATATTTAAAAGAGAGTAAACAAAAAAAATGACAACAAAATGTGGATTCATAGCTATAGTGGGAAGACCTAATGTTGGTAAATCAACATTGATTAACAATATCATTGGGCAGAAAATAAGTATAACTACAAGAAAACCTCAAACTACTAGAAATAATATACTAGGTGTTAAAACTGTTGGTGATGAACAATTGGTTTTTGTTGATACTCCAGGCATGCACGTGAATGAACCAAGAAATTTAAATCGTACAATGAATAAAACAGCAGCTTCTGCTTTACGTGATGTAGATGCAGTTGCTTTTGTTGTTGAATGTAATCGTTGGAATGATGATGATGAATTGGTATTGGAAAAAGTAAAAAAGAAAAATTGCCCAATAATTTTGCTGCTCAACAAAGTGGACAAAATAGCCAATAAAGGTGATGTTTTAACTTTTATAAGTTTAATGCAAGAAAAATTAAATTTTCACAGCATAATACCAATATCTGCAGTAAAGGGAACTCAAGTTGATAGATTCTTAACGTTGTTGTCAGAGATCATCCCTGAATCACCGCATTATTTTGAAAAAGAACAGATAACTGATAAAAATTTATCGTTTCAAATACAAGAGCTTATTCGCGAAAAATTATTTATCTGTCTAGGCGATGAATTGCCATATTCACTTACTGTAATCGTAGAAAAAATAGAAGATACTGAAAAATTATTAAGAGTTAATGCCTTAATAATGATTGAGCGAGCTGGTCAGAAAAAAATCGTAGTTGGTGCTAAAGGTGAAAATCTTAAAAAAGTTGGAACACAATCAAGGATGGAGCTGGAAAACATACTGGGTAAAAAAGTCTATATCGGTTTGTGGGTGAAAGTTAAAGATAACTGGGCTGATAATGATAAGTTATTGAAACAATTCGGGATTAGTGACATTTAAATTAGGTGAAATATTGTTAATAAGCGCGTATGTGCTGCATACAAGGAAGTATAGAGAAACAAGTCTTTTGGTTGATTTTTTCACCAAGACACAAGGTAAGATATCATGTGTAGCTAACGGTGCACGTAGACCTAAGAGCCAATTTAATGGGTTGATTCAGCCATTTCAGCCACTATTAATTTCATGGAAAGGTAAAAGAGACCTTCATACATTAGTTTATGCGGAGCAAGAAAGGCATGTGCCTGATATGTATTCAACCAATATATTTAGTGCATATTATTTAAATGAACTACTGATGAAATCACTGGCAAAAGAAGATCCATATGAGGATTTATTTCTGATATACGATCAAACTCTTGATTTCATGCAGAACAAAAAAGAAGAAATTGATTTTATAATAAGAATATTTGAGATAAATTTAATGAAAAACTTAGGCTATAACTTACCACTAAACTATGATATCGAAGGCCTTCCAATTGATGATAAGGCTAGATATGAGTATAAGCATGAGCAGGGATTTATTAAAAGTACAGAAGGATATTTAGGTGAAGCCTTAAAGTTTCTAGATCAATGTCAATATAATAAATCTCATCTCCTTGCACAAAAAAAATTGATGCGCCAAGTTATTGCAAATATTCTAGGGCATGAATTATATACACGAAAAGTTTATTCAAAAATATTAGGTTATGTACAATGAGTATTTATGGTGTGGGTGTTGATTTGGTTAATATTGACCGTGTGAGGAAAGTTTGGGACAAATATGGAATTAAGTTTGCCAACCGCATCCTTTCGGAATTAGAGAAAGAAAGATTAAAAAATGTTAAAGATAGTGCATTATTTATTGCTAAATGTTTTGCTGTAAAAGAAGCTGTGGCAAAATCATTAGGAGTAGGATTTAGGAATGATGTTTTTTTAACAAATATCTCCTATACACAAAATGAATTAAAAAAACCAATTATACAGTACCATGGTGTAACTTTAGATTTTGTAATAAGAGAGAACATCACAACGACTCATATTAGTGTTGCAGACGAGCCTCCACAGGTGCTGGCATATGCTATTTCTGAAATTACCACTTGATATCCTTCTTCTTAAGATGTTAAAACTAGGTTTGATTAGACGCTTGGGAAATTATATCAGACAGCCCCTGTTCAAGGAAAGCTGCCTGATATTGTGTATTTAAGAGCTTTTCTGCAATAGAGCAATAGATTCAGCATGTTTTGTGTGAGGAAACATATCAATAAGACTTGTTTTCTCGAGTATATAACCGTGCTTATTACATAAATAATCGATATCTCTTGATAGAGTCGCAATATTACAAGAGACATAAACAATTTTGTCTGGCATGATTGCAAGGTTTTCACAAATTGCTTTAGCTCCTGCTCTTGATGGGTCAAGCAACATTTTATTTGGCTTTTGTTTGATGATTTTAATTGGCAAATTTTCATTTAAATCAGCAGCTATAAACTGAGCATTGGTTATACCATTATCTTTAGCATTTCTACTTGCTCGTGCAACCATTTGCTCACAACCTTCAACACCAATTACAGATTTAACCTGTTTTCTTGCTATTGGTAAGCTGAAATTACCAATACCACAGTATAAATCAAGAATTACGTCATCTTTTTGTAGATCAAGCCATTCAAGTGCGCGAGCAATCATTTTTCTATTTATTTGAGGATTGATTTGTGTGAAATCACTAGGATGAAATTTTAATCTAACATCGTAATCTTCCAAATAATAATCTAGATATGGTTTATGATCTTCAGGGGCAATTTTTATTATAGTTTTTGGGCCTTTACTTTGAGTATATATGTGTAAATCATGAGTAATAGAAAATGCTTTGATTTTTTCTATATCACTATCAATAAAGGGGCTTAAATGGCGGATTATAATGGCTTTAATATCATCACCACATGATATTTCAATTTGTGGTATTTCGCGCTTTAAGGATAAGGATTCAACAAGCTCTGCAAGAGTTGTTATGTTTCTTGAAAACCATACATTTAAAATATTACACGATTTCAAGTCTGCTACATAGCGACTTTGTTGTTCGCGAAAACCAAGAAGAACACGGCCTTTTTTATCAACATATTTGCAGCTTAACCTGGCTTTATTTCTGTAGTTCCAGAGTGGACCCTCAATGGTTTTAGCGACATTCACCGGTGTGGTTTTACCAAATTTTTCAATTTGTTCGAGTAATGACTTTCTTTTAGTGTTTATTTGGACTTGATTGTTCATGTGTTGCAATGAGCATCCACCACAGGTCCCAAAGTGTTCACATTCAGGCGTTTCACGAAGGTCTGATTTAACTTTAATATTGCATGCAATACCTTCTGAGTAGCTGGACTTATTTACAGTAATTAAGGCATCTACCGTTTCTGTTGGGAGAGCATTATCAATAAATATTGTTTTACCATTATCTAGCTGGGCTACACCACGACCTTCATGGGAAAGGTTATCTACACGTAAATCATTGATCTGTTTGCTTCTCATTATTGTTCCAATTTTCTAAAAATTCATTAAAATGGGTTTTGTTTTCCTGTTCTAGGTATGAACGCAGAGTTAAATGTTCTTCCTCGATGTTTAGCGCACTATTATGATTTCTGATTCTAGAGAATGCAAGATAAGTAAGATAAGTATTTAGTACATCTGTTTCACAATAGTCTCTAATTGTTTTAATTTCACCCTTAGCATACATATCCATTACCATATTGCCATCTAAGCCCATCTTCCCAGGAAAGCCTAGTCCCATGGCAATATCATTGAGAGGTGCATTTGCACGCGGCTGATGCATTGATAATGAATCCATAACATCGATATGTCGTTGATGATATCTATTTTGATAGTTATTCCACTTAAAGTTACTATCAAAAAATCCTTGATCCCAATATTTAGTTGAAGATACTTGGTGGAGCAAAGCTCGATGGTTAAGTACTGGTAAATCAAATCCTGTACCATTCCACGATACTAATACCGGAGCATACTTATCAAGACCAGTAAAAAAGCGTTCAATCAGCTCTTTCTCTGAGCTGCTTTCATCTCCTAAAGACCATACTTTAATATTGTCTTGGTCGCGTATTAAAACTGAGATGGCAACAACCTGATGCATGTATTGAGGAAGGAATCCAGAAGGGTATGGATTGCCATTGATGGATTGTTGTTGCTTATGTATGCTGATCATAGCCTTCATAATAGAATAAGGGTCTAACTCATCATTTATCTTAAAATTTTCTCTTCCTATCTTACAGTCAGGAACAGTTTCAATATCAAATATCATTACGGACATATTGTTACCTTATTTGCTAACTATGGTTGACTTTGGTATCCATCTAGAGTATCAAATGTTAGCAG
Organism: Francisellaceae bacterium; assembly: GCA_018703155.1. Classification (GTDB taxonomy): domain Bacteria; phylum Pseudomonadota; class Gammaproteobacteria; order UBA6186; family Azoamicaceae; genus JABJGS01. The sequence goes on from JABJGS010000047.1 coordinate 42,346, forward strand.
CCTATAAAATATTTAATAGGTTTGTCTTTAAAATTGGGAGCTTATGGCCTGGATGTTATTGAGAATTATTTTAGCTATTTTTCTAAATGGTTGCGTTATTTTTTCAGTGTCTGCGCTCGAGGATAAGCCTAGGATTGCCCTTCTTACAAATAAATATTATACCAAGGAAGCTGAAAAACTAAGTTCAGAAATAGTTAAAATTCAAAATGCTGAAATTGATATAAAGTTTGTAGGTTATGACTTTTCTCCATGTAGCATAGATGAGGATCTTAGAAGCTATGATTTGATCGTATCACTAGGGCGCCGTGGACTACAGAGAGCACTTTGTTACGATCGTGAAAACCCTATATATAGTATTTTCATTTCAAAAAGCCATTACAAATCAACGTTAGCTAAATATAATAGTAGCCAACTGGAAGCTAAAAATAAAAAACAAATTAGTGCACTATATATAGAGCAGTCAATAAATAATCATGCATTATTTTTGAAGGCAGTGTCTAAATTTATGCATGAGCCTCTTAGAGCAGGTGTGATCCTGGGGGAAAACACTGTAAATTCAAAAGAGGAGATCTTGGAAAGTTCAGCTAAGCTTGGTATAGATCTTGAAATATATGAAGTTAGTGAGTCAGAAGAACCAGCTGATGTTTTGAAGTCATTACTTGCAGAGCATAATTTAATTTTGGCCATACCTGATTATGGGGTTTTTGACAAACATAATGCTAGAGGAATGTTAATGTTAGCTTTTGCAAACCATATTCCAGTAATTGGTTATAATCAGGCAACGACTAGAAGTGGTGCATTAGCCTCTTTATACACACCGAAGTATAAGCAAATAAGGGAGGCATCTACAATCATAGCTAAAATAATAAAAGGAAAACCTCTTATATTGCCAGAAGAAAAGCATCCTGATGCCTTTTCTATTGCTATAAATAATACAGTTAAGAATCGATTAATGCCTGAATTAGCTAATTCCTCTGTTATTTATGATATTTTAAAGCAAGATTTAAGTAATGAAGAGTAAAAAAAATATTTTATCCAAGTGGGGCTTTAAGCAGCAAGTATTATGTTTAGCCTTAATACCACCAATAACTATTTCATTATTGTTAGGGGTTTACTTTATTAGTATTCGCTTGGGTGAGCTGTCTAATGCTTTACACGATCGAGGGAATGCCGTTGCTACAAGGCTTGCTTCGCAAGGTGAGTATGGATTATTTGCTGGTGATGCTAGTGCTTTGCGTCGACTTGCGCAAAGAGAAATCAGTAATGAAGTTAGCTCTGTTGCATTTTATGATAAAGATGGAATCGAAGTTGCTAGTGCTGGTAATTTGACCTCATCATTAGAACCACCAAAAGTTATTAGTGATGTTCATGTTATTGTCAATAATGAAACTAATGATGTTTTAAGTTTTGTAACTCCAGTTACTTTACCAGAGGTTATTATTGATGATGACTTTGACTCAGTAAAGCTTTTAGGTGATAACCATTTGAGAGCAACAATTATTGGTTGGCTAAAAGTTGAGGTTGAAAGGCGAGCAACAAAATTAAAAAGTTACCAAGTATTTATTCAGAGTTGCATGATAGTATTTCTTGGGGTTTGTATGAGCTTTCTACTGGCCATGCGATTAGACAATAAAGTTTCAACTCCAATACTATCCTTAATTCAAGCAGTTAAAAAAATTAAAAATGGTCGATTCAAAACTAGAGTTAGTGTGTCCTCAAATTGGGAGTTGCAGATATTACAATCTGGAGTGAACATGATGGCAAGCTCTTTGGAGAGCTCACATATAGAAATGCAAAATAATATTGATCAAGCAACTTCTGATTTAAGAAAAACCTTAGAAACTATTGAAATCCAAAATATTGAACTAGAAGAAGCCAGAAATAAAGCTGAAGCTGCAAGTAAAGTTAAATCAGAATTTTTAGCTAATATGAGCCATGAGCTTCGCACACCACTTAATGCAATAACGGGGTTTGTTGGTTTAGTTAAAAAAACTAATTTAAATGAGCAGCAATACGATTATCTGAAAACAATAGAAGAGTCATCAACCAGTCTTGTGTCGATTATTAATGACATATTGGATTTTTCAAAATTCGAGGCTGGTAAAGTTAAAATGTTCTATGAAACGATCAATCTTCGTGAATGTATCGAAGAAACATTAGCTATGTTAGCCCCTAGCGCCCATGAAAAGGACTTAGAGTTAATAAATTTCATGTATAATGATGTTCCGGAATTAGTTGTCAGTGACAGATTGCGGTTAAAACAAGTAATAACTAATTTAGTTAATAATGCTATTAAGTTTACACATAAAGGAAGTGTTGTTTTACGTGCAATGGTTGAGCAAGCCAGTGAACATGAAATTGATCTTTGTATTAGTATTAGTGATACAGGTATAGGATTGACGAAAGATCAACAGAATCAAATATTTCATGCTTTTTCCCAGGCAAACCCTAATATTACTAGAAAATTTGGTGGTACCGGCTTAGGATTAGTGATATGTAAAAAAATAATTTCACAAATGGATGGTGAAATATCATTAAATAGCATTCCACATCACGGCTCTACTTTTTGGTTTACCATTCCAGTTAAAGTGGCAAAATCTAGTGAAACAGCAGAAATTATTGAATTTAATGAATACGCAAACAAAAAATTCTTAGTGTTTGATAGAAATAAAATTCATAGAACTGTTATTTCAAATACTTTAAATCATTGGGGATTTAATTGTGCTGAAATTGATTCATTGGACGATGTAATAACATATTTAAAGAAAATTGAGGATATAGATACCGTTATCCTTAGTGTTAATAATGCAGCAATTGCTGATCATGGATGTCAACAAACGATATCTCTAATTAAGCAGATGAACAAAAAAGTTTTACTTATGGCTAATACTACAGATCACTCTGTTCATGGTGATTTTCTAAATTGGGGCGTTGATTGTTCTGTAGCAAAACCAGTCTCGAAAAAGAAATTTGCAAAAGTTTTACATGATATCTTTGGTGACAATATGAATCATGGAGTTAGAGGAAAGGATATTAGAGTTTTAGCTGTGGATGATAATTTTGCAAATATGAAATTATTAACTGTATTGTTGAAAAGTATGGGTTCCAATGTGATCACTGCAAATAACGGACAAAAAGCAGTCGATATGTGTAGAGATAATGAGTTTGATGTTATATTCATGGATATCAACATGCCTGTCATGGATGGAATTAAAGCTAGTAGTTTACTAAGGACAGAGGCCGGATTAAATCAAAATACACCAATAATCGCGTTATCTGCACATATTCAATCTGAAGATAGAGAGGCATTTTTAGGGTTGGGCATAAATGATACAATCACTAAGCCAATACTAGAGCATGAGCTTAAAGCGATATTATATAAATGGAGTTATAGCGAAATGATAATGAAGGATAGAAAAGAACAAAAAAGTATAACTAATTTTCCAAAAAATAATGCTAAAGCTATAGATTGGGATATATCCTTGAAACTTGCTAATCACAATGCTGATTTGGCGAAAGACATGCTAGACATGTTGTGCACGTCATTACCAGATGAACTAAAAGAAATCAATAAGTTGTTTATAAGTGAAAATTATCAAATGCTATATGATGTTGTGCATAGACTTCATGGTGGATGTTGCTATTGCGGTGTTACTGCATTGAAAGAGAGCTTAACTATACTAGATAAATCTTTATTATCAAAAAAATATTCTGGCCTTGAGATTAAAATTAATGATACAAAAAATAAAGCTACTGCGGTTCTAGAAGAATACAATAAAAATTACGTAGCAAAACAGTTATCAGCAAAGTCATGAGGTTGTAAAGTGGTAAAAGTCAGGGATAGTCTACCATTAAATGATTCTGGAAAGATAAATATAGGCGAATATCTCAAGAGACTAAATGCTCATGATAAAAATATAATCAACATTGAAAGTTTTACTGAGATTATTCATAACCTTATGCTTTATCAGGTTGATTCTATTAATTTACAAAGTGGGTTAATGATTGTTGAGCTGTTAGATGAAATGGGGCTTGGGACAGATACATTGACTGCTGGGTTATTATGGGGAGCCTTAGGCTGTGGTGCAAAAGCATTTTCTGATAAACATAAATTACAAGGTATTGATAGCCTTTTAATCGATTTACAAAAGTTTGATGAGCTAAGTACTCATAATGTAGCGAAAGATCCTAATAACATAGACAAAATAAAAAAAATGCTTTTGGCTGTTGTCGATGATATTCGTGTGGTCATGATAAAATTAGCGCATCATACTTGTGAGATGCACCAGGCCACTAAAGCAAAAGAAGATAGAAAAATATTTTTAGCTGAGTTGTCTGAAAATATTTATTCACCTTTAGCAAATAGGTTAGGTATTGGGCAATTAAAATGGGAGCTTGAAGATCTTAGTTTTCGCTTCAAACAGCCACAAGCTTACAAAAACATAGCCAAATTATTAGATGAAAAAAGAATAAATAGACAAGATTATATTAGCAATGTTGTGCATGAATTGAATGTGGCTTTAATCGCTCAGGAAATATCAGGGGAAATATCGGGTAGAGCTAAGCATATATATAGTATATGGAAGAAAATGAAACGAAAAATGGTGCCTTATAATGAAATTTATGATGTGCGTGCATTAAGAATAGTTACAGATACAATTGCAGATTGTTATTCAGTACTTGGGGTTATTCACAGTATTTGGCAGCATGTGCCAAAAGAATTTGATGATTATATTGCTAATCCAAAAGCTAATGGGTATCAATCATTACATACTGCAGTTGTTGGCCCAGAAGGTAGAGTTTTAGAAGTTCAAATACGTACAAGAGAAATGCATGATCTATCAGAGCTTGGAATTGCATCACATTGGCGTTACAAAGAGGGTGGCAAATATGATGAGTTATACCAACAAAAAATTGCAGAAATAAGAGCTTTACTCGATTGGCATAATGAATTTACACAGCAAGGGGCAACACCAGAGATTGCAAATGAATTATTTGAAGATCAAGTGTATGTGTTAACCCCGAAAGGAGATATTATTGATTTGCCACAAGACTCTACGCCATTAGATTTTGCATATGCTATTCATACTGAAGTTGGTCACAAGTGCCGTGGAGCAAAAATAAATGGAAAAATGTGTACTTTAACGAGTAAACTTAAGTCAGGATCAATAGTTGAAATAATAACAGCAAAACAAGGGCGTCCTAGTAGGGATTGGTTGAATCCAAGTTTACAGTTTGTTAAAACAACAAGAGCAAAAGCAAAAATCCAAGCTTGGCTAAAGAAACAAAATAGGTCTGAGAATATAAATGATGGGAGAGAAGCTCTAATCAAAGAAGTGAAACGATTAGGGATTGCTCCTTATGACCTAGCCGAATTAATAAAAGCAACACCGAATTGTAGAAATGAGGATGAGTTTTATATTTCTATTGCTGTTGGTGATATCAAAATTGGGACCATCATAAATACTATACATCGAGAAGAAAGAGATAAAAGAGAACCTGAGTCATTTGTAAAAAAATCCGCTAATGTACGTAAGCCATCAATGAATGAAATATGTATCGATGGTGTAAATGATATGATGTATAGAACTGCAAAATGCTGTAATCCATTACCTGGTGAAGAAATTGTTGGTTATGTAACAATAGGTAACGGTGTCTCTGTACATAAAAAAGAATGCGGCAATATTATTAATGCTAAATCTAGACAAATGAACAGAATGATTGAGGTTAAGTGGGGACAAGATACATCTAGTTCCTATAGTGCTGATATTATAGTATATGCTTATCAACGTGGAAATTTACTCAAGGATATTACATCAGTACTAGCAAAAGAAAATGTTGATGTCATTGGAATTGATACTGATTTTAATAATAAAAATATGCAAACAACATTTAAAATCAAAATTTCAGTAGGAAATATCGAGCTGTTGTCTAATGTTATGCATAAAATTCAAAGAATACCTAATATAGTTGATATAAGCAGGGTTGTTTAAAGAACATCGATTGAAAGTCTCCATCGTAACTTTCTCATATGTATATAGTATATCGTTACTATATTACTGCTGATTTCATATTATAAAAATATATTCCTAGTAGAGTTTTGTTGGTAATGCATCAGTGTTTGCAGCAATGCAAATAACGGACATTCTTTACTTATGGTACAATTTATTAGTTAAAATATTTATTTCAAAGGTTTGTTATGAAAAGTTTACTTATATTTATTGTTGCTTTACTTGTTAACACTGGAGCTCATGCAATAAAAGTTATTACTCCTGAAGTTTTTACTCCCCAATCAAACCCAAGTATGATTGATTCATCTATCTCTACAAATGGGTATATTGTCTTTGACAGTGTATCAGATGCAAATGATTTGGAGAGTTTAGCAAAGCTTATTCGTGAATTAGTAAAAGAATCACCACATGGTAAACAACTTGGTTTTTTTGAACTATATCATGATTATTCAATAGCAAAAATAAGACAAAATGAAAACCTATACAGCGCATTTAAAACCATTTGGAAACGACCAGATCTTTGGGTCGTTTTTGATAGAGTTATTTATATGGATCAAACTGATATGGAAAAAGATCTACCTTTACATGTTGATCAGAATCCTCATCAACATCCATATTTTTCCAATCTTCAAGGACTTCTTGCTATCGAAGATGTGGATGAATCTACTGGCATGCCTGCTCTTATTCCTGGATCACATGAATGGTTTAAAGAATATGAACAATGGTCTGATCATAAACAAGGCTGGATACAATATAAGGGAAATGATTACTCCAAACAACTAGGTGAGCTTACAGCCATACGTCTTAAAGCAGGACAAATATTAATTTGGGATTCAAGAACAACTCATAGTCGTGTTTTACCAATGGTTCAAAAAGATAAAGTAAAACAAAGGATGCTTGCGATGGTAACCTTCATGCCTGCAAAAAAAGATTCTGTGTTAATTAATAAAAGGATTAAGGCTTATGAACATGGTGGTGGATTTTATGACCATGATGCAGGATTAAGAAAAACTGCAAATTCTAAAGTGGAAAGTCTTCGAGTAAAAGAAGAGCGCTTAAGTGAATTAGGGAAAAAATTGTATGGTATTGAGCCATGGTAATACTGAAAATTAAATTAATATCTTTTCCATTAGTTTTACTGTTTTGTTTTCATTCTGTGTTTGCTGTAGATAATGATGATAATAGAATACCCTTGAAAGTGCTGTTGGTAGCTGAGCCTTATGGCTATGGACCAGCTGCAAGTTTAGCTCAATTAATGTCTAAACTCAGAACAAGCGTATCTTATATAGGGTACGCAGGTACTGGGCATACTTTAGATATGCATCAAAAACTACCATACAATGAAATCCATACAATAAGTAGTGAACATGTTGACTTTAATCATATTGTTAAAAACTATGATGTTCTAATAACTACCACGGATTTTACTGCAGTTGAAAAAGCTAAGAAAAATAATCTAAAAATTATAGTTTATGACCCTCTGTTTTGGTATTGGGATGAAATTCCAAATGCGATCAAACTAAGTGATTTGTACATAGTTCAAGATTTTATAAGCGTAAAGGAAAGAGTGGAAAAACATCCATCCTATAATATAAGAACTATTCCACCAGTAGTGCAAACTGGCTATAAAATAAGTAAGAATAGAAATAACTGTGTCCATGTTAGTGTCGGTGGGTTATTTAATCCATTAGTATCAAAAGATGATTTGGCTAATTATGCATCACAAATAGGGCAGACATTGCTAAAGCAAGAGTTTCCATACTACTTATTAGGAAATAAAAGTCTGAAAAAAATGACAGGCTTAAATTATTCGCAAGTTTCTCCTGAAAAATCACAAGAATTATTAGCATCTAGCAAATTAGCTGTAATGACCCCAGGGTTAGGGCACATTTTGGAGTCTCATCAAAATAAAACACCTGTTATATGGTTACCACCAACAAACCCCAGCCAAGCAAGACAATTACATCTGATGGTAGAGCATGGTTATACCCATACTTATATTGATTGGCATCATTTTATGGATATTAAAAAAATTGACTACAATCTGCCGGAGCATGAGGTTATGAAGGTATTGGCTAAAGTTATTAAAAAGTTTGGAAGTAACAATAGGTATCAAGATGAATTCCATGCTGTTTTACTAGAAAAACTACATAGTAGCGAGAATACTCTATCTAAAAACTTAATAAGTGAATATGGTAACAATGGATTAGAGCAATTAAATTTGGAAATAGTTAATTATCTGAACAGAATATATAAAGATGAGCACAATAATGTCTGAATATGTGCGTCATATGAAATATATTCTAATATTGATATTTCTTCATCCAATAACAGTGCTTGGTGAAATAAACCAAACTTTTTCTCTTGGTGGGAATGTTCAAATAGAACTACAAAGCAATGGACCTATACCATTATCAAATAGAGATATTCTAAATCTATCTGGACATTTGCCAGGTTTGGAATTGACCAAATTAACTACTGATGTTGGTATATACCATCAACAATCAGAAAAAAATGATTTTATTTTTACTGACAGCGGTGACAGTATTCACTTGCAACAGTATTGGGGAAAAGGGCTACATGATGATATTCCGCATCTACTATATGGCCTTGCAAGGAAGCAGTGGTTAAGTGATTATATTTTCCCTGTGCATGCAGTATGTATCGGAACTGCTCAAGACGGGTATGTCTTGCTTATGGGGGCTCCTGGCTCAGGAAAGACTTCTGTTTTGCTAGAAAGTATTACTAATACTAATATAAAAGTTTTCTCTGGTGATAAAACTCTTATAAGAGTATCAAATGATAATGAATTGGTTGCAATTAGTGGTACAAAATTAATCACTATACGAAAGCCTGATGTTTCCACATGGGAAAATATTAAAAAGCAATCACCTCACTATTTTGGTGATCGATATGTATTTAGATTACCCAATGATATATATAGTGAAAGTGAATCGGTTAAGATTAAAAAAATATTCATTATCGGTATGAATAATGGTGATTTAAAACGTTATAAAATAGATTTTCCTTCTTCGCTTCATACTCTATTTCCTTTTTTCATGGATAAACAACGGGAAGACACAATAATAGCTGATGGCAAAGCTATTTATAATGGTCAGGTTTCCAATAAGATAAAACAAAAACTCACTTTTGAACTGTCTGAATCTTTGCAACTAATTCCAACTGAAATGGTTTTAGGAACTAGAGCTGATATTGCCACTGTAATTAAAAATGAGTTAAAACCAAAAAAGAAAATCATTTTACTCGGGGTTTGTGGTATAGGGAATGGTCACAGGAATCGACAATTGCCATTAATTAAGTATCTGCTGTCAAAAAATTATCAGGTTACTATTTTTTCATATGGCAAGGCTTATGACTACTTTATAGAAATGCAAAAAAATCATATTAACTTCTCAGTATTTAAAGTAGCAAACCCATATATAATAGGAACTAAAAATGGTTTGGATTTTAAAACATCTGCAACGATACAAACCAACCAACAGGACTTTAACAGAATAAATAATCTAGCAATGAATAATGTATTAACACAAAATGGAACGCCTGACTTAGTTATAAGTGACTACGAAAGTGTTAGCGCACAGCTGGCATATGCTAAAAATATTCCATTTGTCACTTTCGATCAACAAAGCAAATATTTTGCAGGAGTGTTTCCTAAGGAATTACATGGAACATCATATATTGATGAAGTAGAACGTTTGAGAATGTTCTTCCCTAAGGCTATCAAAAGATTGGCTGTGTCATTTTTTAATGTAGAGAGAAATGTTTTACAAAATGATGAGCAAGTGACTATATTACCTTCAATAATTCGAGATGACTTAGTATCTCTGAAAAATAAAAAAATAGCTGAAACAAATTCAATATTATTCTATGTCACATCTCAAAATGTAAATGATTTTCCATTAGAACTCTGGTTGAAAACACTTGAGAGTATACCCGGGAGTACGGTGTTTCATGTTTTTTTACCTAAGGATGTGAGAAATCTCAATATTTACAAAAATATAAAGTTATATACACATGGTGATGAAAAATTTAACACAGTTTTAGGGCAAAGCTCAGGTATTATTACTACCGCAGGGCATAATCTGATTTCTGAAGCAATGTATTTGGAAAAACCAGTTTATGCTTTACCTTTAGATTTATATGAACAGCAAATGAATGCACATATTATTGATAAATATCAATTTGGCGTATCAGAAGAAACCATTACTAAAGACAAAATAATGCTTTTTCTAAGAAATATAAATCAATACAAGAAAAATATCGTGGCAGATAGTAGTATATTAGTGAGAGGTGTTGGTAATGATGAGGTAATTAAAGAAATTGAGGAGCTACTTTAATATGTCATAGATGTTTATAATTTATTCTAAATGTAGGTATTGTTATTTATTATTTTCATAGTGTCCTTCCAGTAAGCGTTTATATATAATATAATCCCATAAAGTGTAACGTTAACTCCATGTTTTAATTGATATTCGAGTTAGTATGAGCCAACCTTTAACACGACAGTCCTTAAGTATTGAGCTTGATGAGTGGTGTAATAATAGAACTAAACAAGGTAGATTGCCTGATAATATATGGGCCAAAACTTTAAAGTTGTTGAAAATTATTCTATAGCTCAAGTTAGTCGCAAGTTACGTATTAGTCATGAGCAAATCCGCAATAAGTTGAATCACCAAAATGTCCTGAGTGTTGTGCCTTCAACTCCTTTTGTTGAGATGAAAACCCCATCTATTAAACAGTGAACCTCCAGTCCCTATGTATAGATTTTTTTATCTATACACAGGGACTGTAATGTTACGTTTAATTTTTATTTTGACTTCTTTGGTTTTGTGTCTTTCTTGGCAACAAGTAGTATATGCTTTGTTTTTTTGTCGCTAAATCGAGTTCCATCAATAGCACATTTTTTCACAATTTTAAGTCCACACTTGGCGAGCATATCTTCCAGCTCTGATGCAGAGTATATCTGTAGGGTTTGTGAGCCATGTACAGTCTTAGATTTAGTTTTGTCTTTAGTTACAATTGAAATTGTGTGTGATGCTAATACACCTTTATGATCAACAGTACTGTGTTGAATCTTTCTAATGGTTCTAGTCTTTTCAATAGCCATTTGATCTATAGTCAAGGCAGTAATATTATCTTTGTCTAACATGTAGTTGAGGTTAAAGATATCAAAAACATAGATACCTCCAGCGCGAAGATTTGAGCCTATATTTTTCATTGCCTTTTTAAAATCAGCTTTAGTAAGATGACCAACCGCATTAAAAATAGTAATGGCCGCATCAAACTGTCCAGCTTTGCTTGTTCGCATATCACCCAGAAAGAGGTTGCAGTCAACCTTTAGTTTTTTAGCTTTCCTTTTTGCAACATTCAACATCTTTTGATTTATATCCGCTCCAGAGACTTCATATCCAGCTCGTGCAAGGTAAAGAGCCTGATTACCTGTTCCACATGACAGGTCAATAATTGATTTGACTTTATATTGCTTAAGAATATTAGCAATTAGGGCGTCATCAATCTCTGCGTTTTTATCATATATTGCATCATACTTATCCGCCGAGTAATCATAATGATTAGATCCTGCACTTACATGTTTCATATTGTCTATATTCCTATCTTTGATTTTGTAATTCAAATTATTTTCGTCACTATATCACAAAAAATCAAAGCATCCATTCAGCTAGTAAGTTCTTAGAAAATATAATTTGAATGTAGATTCAGTTGTATTTTATTATTTTAAGGCTAGGACATAGCCGGTTAGCCTGTGGAGAGAAGCTACTTAATGTAGTGGATATTGAGGACATTAGTTCCCAAGCCCAGTAATCACCTATGGTTGCAGCTTAGCTGCTCCTCTAGAATCCTCTTCATTCATGGAAAGGAGAGTGTCAACCCGTATTTTTCATTCCGGCGACAATTCCCATAATGGTTGTTACTAATGCTTTTTGTGCTTCATTTGAAAAATTTTTTCCCTGTTCACGTTTATGATGCAATAATTTTATTTGTAAAATATGCAGAGGGAGTATATATGGGGCTCTTACATCAATGGTCCTAAGCAGAACTGGATCTTTTTCTAGTAAAACTTCTTGTTCTAGAACTTCTAAGACTAAATTTTTAGTAACATTATATTCATTAATAAGATCTATATTGAAATCATTAGTACATAATTTATTTTGGTACATATCAAATATATCAGTGTTAACTTTAGCAAATACCATTTCACACATGCTTAAAAGGTTATGAAAAAATCCCCAAGATTTTGACATTTCTTGTATTTGTGAAAGACGATCCTGATCTTTTATTGACTCAATTGCACTTTTGATCCCAAACCAGCTGGTTAGTAATAACCGATTTTGTGTCCATGAAAACACCCAAGGAATAGCTCTAAGCGAATCAAAAGAACTAATATTTTTCCTTTTAGCTGGTCGAGATGAAATGGCCATTTTACCAATCTCACCTAAGGGAGTTATCTTGACAAAGTAGTCCATGAAATCTTGAGATTCTTTAATAGAGTTAGTGTATACCTCTTTTGAAATAGTAGCCATTTCAGCCATGAGTTTTCGATGTTGCTCACTTGGTGGTTGTGATGGCTTTAAAATAGATTCAAGAGTTGAGGTTATATAAACTGTAAGATTCCTCTGAGCTGTATCTATCATCCCAAAACGATGATCAATTACTTCACCTTGAACCGTAACTCGAAGTTTATCTAAAATAGAATTAGGTGGCTGTGAAGTTATTGCAGTATGTGTTGGCCAACCACCTCGTCCAGTACTACCGCCGCGTCCATGGAAAAATAGGATGTTGATGTTATGTTTTTTACCAATAATAACCAACTGTTCTTGCGATTGGAATTGAGCCCATGATGCGGCTAAAATTCCAGAGTCTTTAGTCGAGTCTGAATATCCAATCATGACTTCTTGAGAGTCACCTATTCTATCTTTGTACCAATCAAGGCTTAGTAGGCGGTCAATGGTGCTGGGTGCATTTTCTAGATCAGAATAAGTTTCAAATAATGGTACAATTGGAAGAGGATTTTTCATTCCGCATTCTTTTTGTAAGCAAAGGACAAGAAGTATATCTGATGGCATAGAAGCCATTGAAATTATGTATGATCCTAAATTTTCACGAGGTATTTGGGATAATATTTTGAAAGTGTTTAATACTTCGGCGTTATCTTCAGATAATTTCATTCCTCTAGGAATAAGAGGTCGATTTTGCTGAATTTCCTTACTTAAAAAATCAATACGTTCTTGTTCAGACCAGTTTAAGTAATCACCAAGTCCTAATTCTTTAGTTATGACAGATAGCAGCTCATTGTGTCGAGAAGATTCCTGTCTAATGTCAAGTTTTTGTAAATGTAAACCAAAACAATGAACTCTGCGGATAGTATCTTGTAGAGCTCCTGTTGCTACAATCTTTGCACCACAGTCAATTAATGATTGATAACAAAGCATAAGTGGCTCAAGAAGATCTTTAGTCTCTAAACAACAAGAAGATGGGTCTATGCTTGTTTTTGAATTTTGAAAATTAGTGATCTCTTCTATATATAACTTGGTATTAGCAAGTTTACGGCGTAATGATTTTAGTAAATCTCTATATGGAGATTGTGTTGCACCAACTATTTGTCTAAGATTTTCATTGCATACGGACATTGATAGTTCATGTATCAAATTAGCAATATCTTTTAAAAATAAGTTAGCACTTACCCATCTAGATAGCCAGCATACGGTGAATGTTGTTTTAGAATTTACATTAGGGTTGCCATCTCTATCGCCTCCCATCCATGCACCAAAATCAATTATGTTGGTATCAAGAGGTAGAGACTTGCCAAATACTAGTTGCATTTCTTTATCAAGAGCTCGGTAAGTTTTTGCAATCGCATACCAAATGCTTGATTCAATAACAGCAAAACCCCATTTCGCTTCATCAATAGGGCTGGGTCTTTGTTCTCTACTGTCTTCAGTTTGCCAAATAGAGGTCATTTTGGCATAAATATCATCAACTATATTTTCAGTTTCACATGGTGTTGGGTCTGTATCTAATACTTCCAAGCATTGATAAATACCTCGGTATTTGTGCATTAAGGTTCTTCGTTTTACTTCAGTTGGGTGTGCTGTGAGAACTAGTCCTATCTTTATGGTTTTTATTTTTTCAAATACTTTATTTGTAGTATTTTCTTCATGGTTAAAAAAAGCACTAAACGATCCTGGCTGAGGAACATAGTCAGCAAGTTTTTGATGTAATCTAGTTCTTCGAACTCGATGATATTGTTCTGCAATGTTTGTAAAATTTAGAAAATGTAAAAAACTGCGGCTGATAGACATTGTCTGTGTTTCATCAAGGGAGTCACATATATTAACTAACAGTTCTAGTTTTTCTTTGTCTCCTTTTGATATCAGCTTTGCAAGTTTACGCACTTCTTCTAATAGACCGTAAGCTTGGTCACCAACTTGTTCTCTAATTACTTTTCCTAAAATATTTCCCAGTAGCCTAATGTCATCTTTTAGAGGTTGGTTAATAGTGCTCATAATTATACCGAATCTATTTTGTTAACAATCATACTAATAGAAATAAAATACATAGACAAGTAAATGCTATAATATGAGTATTACGAACTAAAATAAGGAATGTTGATGTCAAGTGGAGTAAAAAATATAGATGAAAGTCGGCCACTGTTACCGCATATCAATGATTCAATGTTAATCAGAGAATCATGGAAAATTTTTCAGGTAATGGCAGAGTTCGTCGAAGGGTATGAACGGTTGTTTCCAATTAAACCAGCAGTAAGTTTATTTGGCTCAGCTAGAACTAAGCCGGATGATAAGTTCTATAAGCTAGCTGATGAGACATCAGAAATGATATCAAATGCAGGATTTTCTGTTGTGACTGGTGGTGGACCAGGTGTTATGGAGGCTGCTAATAAGGGAGCTTACAGAGGTTCTTCTTTGAGTATCGGTTTGAATATTGTCTTACCAGAAGAGCGAGCAAATCAGTATCAAGATATTTCTTTACGCTTTAGACATTTCTTTACTAGAAAAGTGATGTTTTTTAAGTATGCATCTGCATTTGTTATTTTTCCTGGTGGTTATGGAACATTAGATGAATTTGCAGAAATTCTGGCTCTTGTACAAACAGGAAAGACCAAGAAGGTTCCAATAATACTTGTACATAAAGAATATTGGGAAGGATTAATTACTTGGTTTGAAAAAACGCTTTTGCCTGCGGATATGATTAATCCACAAGATCTGGAGTTACTTGATTATGCTGAAACTGCAGATGAAATAGTACAGCTATTAAAAGATAAAGTGGAAATTTAGCTTGGCTTAAACAAAAGTGTCAAAACCTGCGATTATATCGCTTGGTTTAGGCTTGTTTAGCATAGCTATAGAGTTGTAAATAGCGGTAGCTTTATCAGATAAGGGATCAGTTTTTATCTGATAGGCTCTTGTTTTAGTAGAGCTACCGCTTTCTCTATGGATATGAGTAACATTATGTTCTGTAACAGATTTTTCTATACGAGCAGGAGATTTAAAGCTTTGTGTTGCTGAGCTACCAATAATAGATTGCATCCCGAAAGCCATATATTCACCTGAAAATGTAGTCCACGTCAGTCCAGTGGAGAGCAAGTCAAACTACAAGTTATCAAAACCCACTTTGTATAATAAAGAGTAAAGAACAGATTAAATATGAAGTATTGAAGCTACTTCTTCAGCATAGTAAGTAAACAGATGAAATTCAAGTTATTGAAGTTACTTTTTCGAGATGGGTAAGGTATTTGTTTTTGATGGCGCTTGAACTACATTGTTTCTTATGTAATTAGGTCCTGTATGGTTAAAATTGCTGATACTCGCGTTACTGATTAATAACTTTGCTAACATTCCTTGGTATAGAGCATTTGGAGTAGGGTAGTTAGGTATAGATTTAGCATTAAAGTTATTTAGTAATTCCAGGCCTGAGCCACAAATAGCCTCAGCATCAGTTGGTAGGACAAATTTTGTTGTAGCTATCATGCTATCAGAGATAACAGTATTAATTCTATCTTCACTAAAGGTATATTGAGCGTAATAGAATTCATCCCTTCTTGCATCTTGAAGAACTAAAACATTATTAATTTTTTCTTTACAGTGAAGTTCGTATGCAATTGATAAGGTGCTAGATAATCCATATATCGGTATTTTATTTAACGTGATCGATAAGCCTTTTACAATAGATATAGCTAGGCGAACCCCAGTAAAACCACCAGGTCCTGCACCAAATATCATAGTGTCGATTTGATCTAGCTCGAGATTAAGATCATTTAATAAAGTATCTATATATTTAAGTATTAGTTGTGATTGTAAATTTTTTGCTTCTACATGAAAATTGGCACTATTGTTCTCAGTGATAATTGCAATAGAGCAATATTGATTGGATGTGTCAATTGAGAGTATATTCATTTAAATTTCATATTTATATCAGACATTATTCAACATTATATAGAATACTTATATGTTTTTCTAGTTAACTAAGACCAATAATGGAGATAAGATATTTTGGAAAGATCTCTATATGAGTGCAACACGTATTTGTTAAAATCAAGCAATGGATAATGAGGGTAATTTAATTGATATCTATAAAATATAATAAAGTAGGGGCTTTGAATATGCTGAAAGGATTTTAAAATCTATTTTCTACACAAATATCTTGTATGTGAAATTATAGTCTAATGGAACTAGGGTTTTCTTGTATGGCTGAAGCTAGCTATTGTTAGAGGTAATCAAGATGCTGGGCGGATCCAAATGCTTTTGCTAATGGATTTAAATTTAGCAACACTCATGCTGCCACGCTTAGCTTTAGTTGCACTGCCAAGTTCTTCAATGATTTTATCACGGCTGAGCATTAATATTTCACCAGGGAAGTAATCTGCGTCGAATAGAACTAATAAAATTTCATCCCACAGCCCTGCTTGGTTTATTTGACCAACCATTTGTCTTGATTTTACAGAATCAAATATTACTCGTGATTTTACTTGAACTTTCTTTCCATCCCAGTGACCTGCGCCAATAAGGTCAACGCCAGATTCAACTGTGTCAGGCTTGGCAAACTTGAAAAGGTTAATTGCATCGTGCTTTGCTAGTTCACTGGCTACGGGGAGCACTTCGCCTGTTAATTGATGATAATTAGCAGCAACCTTTCTAGTTTCTTCCATTAATTTATCTACAGAATATATGGTCATAGCTGTTAATAATAGAGGTTTATTTTAGTATAGATAAAAACCCATCTTCAGTAAAGAAGATGGGTTTTTCAGGGTATTTCCGGGAATAGATATTACGCAGATTTACGTTTAGTTGTTTTGCGTTTAACAGTAGTTTTCTTTTTAGCTACTTTACGTTTAACAGTAGTTTTCTTTTTAGTAGTAGTTTTCTTTTTAGCAGTAGTTTTCTTTTTAGCAGTAGTTTTCTTTTTAGCAGTAGTTTTCTTTTTAGCAGTAGTTTTCTTTTTAGCAGTAGTTTTCTTTTTAGCAGTAGTTTTCTTAGCTACTTTACGTTTAGCAGTGGTTTTCTTTTTAG
>JABJGS010000079.1 GCA_018703155.1 Francisellaceae bacterium
GTTATAACCTGTTACTTCCGTCAATGCCGCAGGGTTGTAGAAATTAGTAGAAGCATCTTCCCCTAATGAGCCTGCACCAGCATAAGCGGTACCTAAATCTTTTGCATTTTGTTCTTGTATTTGGAAGCTTGCAGCAATCGCATAATTGCTAAATCCCATAAGCGCAGTTAGTGCGCAAATTTTTCCATATCTATTCATAAATTCCTACCCTTGCATTACAGAACCATCTAGCCACTCATGTATGGAGGCTGGTCTCAATAGCACATATCATATCATGTGTTAGCGCAGATAATAAATAATTTGTAGGTAGGAATGCAAGCAATATAACATTTTTTTTAAAAAAGAAGACCCCATTAAAATGTGGTCTTCTACTATAAATAAAATTTATGCACCCAATATAGACTTTTGAAAACTGCCACTAGGAGGACTGTCGCCCATCCAAGCAGATAGTAATATGTTGTAGAACCCTTTGTCTTCAATACTTAACAATAGTTGACTGTTTTTTATTAGCTTTGTCTTGCCTGACTTAGATTGCTGTATAACTAATTTATCTCCTGCCAGCATATCATCCTTAATGGATTTATAAAATAAACCTATGTTATCGGCCTGACCAACAAGTTCTGTTTTTGAGTTATTTTTTTCAATACCTTCTTTCCAACCCTTTATAAATTTTTGAGAGCTTATGCTTTTGTAAATAAAAACTATCCGCATTTCTTTAGGGCCGTGACTTTCTAAAGCCTCATGAGCTGTTGAAACCTTTCCATTGACATAAAATCCTGCAGCGTAAACATCTGTAAATACTTTCTTCCTAATTGCAACGCCTTGCAGATGTACTTCTTTCCCAACCTCAATGACAATCTTTTCTGGAAATTCAATATTGGCAATAACTCTTGCTTGAACAAATGCTGGCAATGCCAACAAGAGAAACAACACATACTTCTTCATAATCGGTCCTAACTTAATAAATTTTATGCCGCCCAACCTTCATCAGCAACAAACCTTTCGCCATAGCGCATAGCTAATGCATCAAGACGTTCTCTAATGTTTTTAACTTCTTCATCAGAAACATACTGCATCGGTCCACCACGGAACGGGGCAAAACCTGTTCCAAATATCATTCCTGCATCTAAAAGATCCGTATCACTAACAATACCTTCTCTAAGGCACGCCACAGATTCATTTATCATACGCATAACCATTCGATCTGCCATGTCTTTTGAACCTTGCTGGTTAAAATCAGCTTTATTTTTTATTGGTCTACCATTTTTATATTTGTAAAACCCCTGACCAGATTTTTTACCAAGATGCCCTGCGGATATGAGAGCATCTACTATTTTTGGCACTCTTTCTCCCAAACCTTGGGCTGCAGCTTTACAAACATCTAACCCAACAGTATCAGCAAGCTCAACAGGCCCCATTGGCATACCAAAGTCAGTGGCAACTTTATCAATAACAACTGGCGGTATACCCTCCTCATAAAGAGCAACACTTTCTAGCAAATATGGAACCAAAACTCTGTTAACTAAAAATCCTGGTGAACTTTTCACCGGCAAAGGTAATTTATCTATTTTGCCAACAAAACTTAATGCCGCATCAACAACCTCTGGATGAGTATCTTCATCATGTACAACTTCAACTAATGGCATTTGAGATACTGGATTGAAAAAATGTATCCCTACTAATCTATTAGTATCTTTCATTTTTTCACCAATATCTTTTAAAGGTATTGTTGAAGTGTTTGTTGCCAAAATAGCAGAAGGCTTAGCTTTGGCCTCCAACTCAGAGAACAAATTGCTTTTTATTTCTTTATTTTCAATTATGGCTTCAATAATAACATCAGCGACACAAGCTCCCAGCCCTGATACATCAGGAATAAATCGATCTTTCGCTGCCTGTATTTTATGTTTTAACTTCAATTTTTTTGTAAATAATTTCCCGGCTCGTTTAAAAGAACTAGCAATAGCATTTACATTTTGATCTTGCAGCGTTACTTTTAATCCTCGCAACGCACACCAAGCCGCTATATCTCCGCCCATAACTCCAGCGCCGACGACATGAACATGTTTAACACTTGCGCCTGTTTTTTTAGCAAGATTTTTTAATTTTTCTCTCAATAAATATACACGCAATAAATTTCTTGCAGTACTGGTACTAATCATTTTTTCAAAAGACTGCATTTCATAATACAGCGATTTACTATGGTAACAACCATGCTGCTTCCATGTTGATATCACTGAGAATGGTGCTGGATAATGTCTTTTAGACACTTTTTTAGACACTTTCTTTTCTAATAACATGGCGACAATTGGCCTTGCAAAATCTTTTTGTAATAATTTTTGTATTCGTGTTTCAGATTTTTTCTTTGGCTTACGAAGAAGGTAATCATCAACTGCAGACAATAAATATCTATCTGCTAGCACTGCATCGACTATCCCCATCTTCTTTGCTACTCGAGCAGATATAGTTCTACCGCTAAGAATAAGGTCCATTGCAGCTAATGGACCAATAAGTTTAGGCAACCTAACGGTACCACCCCATCCCGGATGAAAACCAAGCAATATTTCTGGAAGACCAAATCTAGTCTTGTCATTATCATGAGCGATTCGATAATCACAGGCTAAAGCAAATTCAAGTCCACCACCTAAACAAAATCCATCTATAAGAGCAATAGTTGTGTGCTTCAGAGACTCAAGTTTATTTAAAACTCTTTGCCCCATAGAAATCATATCTTTAGCAACATCCAGAGCTATAGAATCATCCATATCACCTAGTTGTTGTAAATCAGCTCCGGCTATAAAACCACTAGACTTTCCTGACTTTAGTACAACCGCTGTAATTCTTTTATCATCGCTTATAGAATCTATAATGGATTCTAATTCCCGTATAACTTCTCTATTTACTGAATTAACAGAACTTCCATTTTTATCAAAGATGAGCCAAAAAATACCTTTGCTCTCATTTAGTTCAATTTTCCAATGTTTCAAATCATCCATGAATGCTACCCCTCAACCCTTTCAATAAGCACTGCTCCACCTTGGCCTCCACCAATACATAAAGAAGCAACACCCAGTTTGGCATTATTTCTTTCAAGAACACGAGCTAGATGGAGTGTTATCCTTGCTCCGCTAGCACCAACAGGATGCCCTAATGCTATAGCACCGCCATCGACATTTAAGCACTCTTCCTTTATTTTACCAGCAATTTCATCAGTACCTAAATACTCTTTACATTTTGCAGAGTCAGACAATGTTCTTGTACAAGAAATTACTTGTGCCGCAAAAGCTTCATTTATTTCCCAAAAGTCTATGTCATTAACTGACATTTTATTTTTTAACAATAAATCTCTTATTGCATAAGCTGGTCCTAAACCCATTATAGTAGGATCTAAGCCGGACCATGCAAAATCCAATACCTTTGCAATAGGCTTTAAGCCATGTTTTGCAACAGCATCACCTGATGCTAACAATACAAAAGCTGCGCCATCAGTTAATTGAGAGCTGTTTCCTGCAGTTACCATACCGTAAGGTCTATCAAAAACTGGCTTTAATTTAGCCAATCTTTCCAGTGAAGAATCTTTCCTCACCCCGTTATCACTCAATATTGATTGTCCATTAAATGATACCAAAGGAGATAACTCGCTATCTAACATACCGTTACTTTGTGCTAGAATGGCTTTTTCATGACTTTTTAAGGCGAACTCATCCATTTCACTACGCGTTATATCAAAAAGGTAGGCAAGTTTCTCAGCAGTTTGCCCCATTGACATGTTCACAAGTGGGTCAGTTAAACCTTTAAGCAAGGAGATTACCGGTGCTAAAAAATGAGGGCGAAAATCTAAAGCAGTTTTTGCTTTTGTCGCCAACGTTTTTGATTTATTCAAATTTATTAACCATTTAACCATTGCAGACTTGAAAAGTAATGGTGCCCTACTCATAGCTTCAGTACCACCGGCAATGACAAAGTCATGTCGACCATTTAAGATATCTTTTACGCCACAATCAATAGCTTGTAATCCTGACGCGCAATTCCTTTGTACCGTCCACCCTGTAACGCTATCTTTACACCCAGAACGCAGTGCAATAATTCTACCAATGTTGGCCTCATCTGCACTAGGAGCAACACAACCTGTTATAACCTCTCCTACATTGTTTATATCAATTGGTATTTTTGAAAATAAAGATTGCAAGCTAGCAACAGCTAGATCTGATGCACTCCAAGGGTTTAGCACCCCTAAAGCGCGTATAAATGGAGTTCGATTACCATCGATTAAGTATACATCCTTCATAATAAATTTCCGAGTAGCTTATGTTCCATAATAATTCCTGATAGCATACAAATAAATTTGCAGCCAAACAAACCTTTATACAAAGCTTTCATGCTTTGTTTGCACGATACTATTAGTTAATTCTCTAAGATTTTCAAATTCATCAACACTAATAGCATCTAATTGTGCTTCTTCATACTGTTTGAGTAAAGCAGTTTCTTTCTCATCTATAATGTTTAAAGATTTCGCTAACTCAAGTTGCCTGCCTAAAGAAATGCCTTTAGGAAATTTCCCTGCTCTTCTTGCTTGATTAAGTTTATCAAGAATTGGATCGACTAGCAGAGATAATCTAAAAGCATTTTCTACTTTACCACAAGCATCATCTGAAGATGTGTCTAAGTAACAGAAACTAACCCAACGTTTACGCAGTTCAGTTTCTTTCAACATCATGTCAGCAAGTTGTACAGACAAACGGTCTGTTGGTTTTTCATACGGATTACCGAATGGAAAAATAATAAATTTAAGAATACCACCGATTACAGGAACAGGAAAATTTCTAAGTACTGTCTCTATTCTCTGTCCTACAGTATACAAATCATCTTCAATTGCCCATTGCATAAATAACTCTTCATCTTCGCAAGTATCCATTTGCTCAAAATATTTAAGAGTTGCTGCAGCCATGAAGAGATGACTTAAAATATCTCCCAGTTTAGCAGAAAGAATTTCTAACCTTTTTAGCTTACCTCCTAAGGTTGATAATGCTAATTCACTTACCATAGATAAGGCTATACTCATCCTTTCGATCTGTTTGTAGTAATTTTTTGTTAAGAACGAACGATTTCCAACTAAGATTAATCTTCCACCAGTAAAGGAATGTAATAATAATCTACAAGTATTTCTAACTACATAGCCAATATGTCCTAATAATGCCTCATCGAAACTATCAATACCTGATTTTTCATCTGGACAACTAGCAGCATTAATTTCACTTTGAATATAAGGGTGACATCTAATAGCTCCTTGTCCAAAAATAATCATAGAACGTGTAAGAATATTAGCTCCTTCTACAGTAATGCTAACGGGCACCCCTTGGTAGGCACGCCCCAGGTAATTCCTTGGGCCTAGGATAATTCCTTTGCCTGCATGTATATCCATTGAATCAGAAAGTACAGAGCGTCCCATTTCAGTCATATGATATTTCGCAATTGCTGTAACAACAGAAGGCTTACCACATCCATCAATAGCTGCAATAGTAAATTGACGCATCGCCTCGAGACGATATGCCATACCTCCAATTCTCGCCAATGCTTCCTTTATACCCTCAAATTGTCCTATAGACATATTGAACTGAGTTCTTACTTTGGCATATGCTCCTGTCATTACATAGCTATGTTTTCCACCGGCAGCACTTAAAGCTGGTAAAGAAATCCCTCTTCCAGCAGATAAACATTCGACTAACATGCGCCAACCTTTTCCTGCCATTTCCTTTCCACCGATAATGAAATCCAATGGAATGAAAACATCTTTTCCAATAGTTGGTCCATTCATAAAAGCCATATTTAAAGGTAAATGACGGTTACCAACTTCGATACCTGGTAAATTAGTTGGTAACAGACAAACTGTAATACCTAAATCTTCTTCCTCTCCAATTAAATTTTCAGGATCTAATAATCTAAAAGCTAGTCCTAGTACTGTTGCAATAGGTGCTAGAGTAATATATCTCTTTTTCCAATTTAATTTCATTCCCAAACATTCTTCATTATCATAAATACCATTACATATCACCCCGGTATCAGATATAGATGTTGCATCGCTTCCTGCTGTTGGTGAAGTAAGAGCAAAGCATGGGACTTCTCTGCCATCGGCAAGTTTTGGTAAATAATAATCCTTTTGTTCCTGGGTTCCATAATGCAGTAACAGTTCTGCTGGTCCTAATGAGTTAGGCACCATTACAGACACTGCTGCAGTTAAACTCCTTGAGGCAATTTTTTGGACAACAGCAGAGTTTGCTATTGGAGAGAATCCTTTGCCGCCATATTCCCGTGGTATAATAAGCCCCATAAATCCCTGTTTTTTAATATAATCCCAGGACTCTTTCGGCAAATCATAAAGCTCTGCTGTGATTTTCCAATCATCAAGCATTGAGCATAATGTATCAACTTCATTATCAACAAAGCTCTGTTCTTCTTTACTAAGTTTGGGTAAATCTATTTTATCAAACTCAGCCCAATTAGGATTACCTTTAAATAGGTTCGCTTCCCACCAAACACTCCCTGAATCTAAAGCTTCTTGCTCAGTAGTACTAATTGTTGGTAAAGAACGGCGGAGAATCCTAAATATGTTTTTTGTTATTAATTGCTTTCTAAAAGAAGTCAGCCCCACTACCAACATGGACATGATTAACATGGTCGTGAAAAAAGCCATTCCCATAAAGCTAAGAAATCCTACTAAATTTAAAGCCGTCACAATGACAAGAGAGCCAACTGTTACAGACCAAAAACCAAAATTTGTATAGGATACTAGCCCAATTAATAGGACAATAGTAACAAGACACTCTAGGATGAACATCAGACACTCCTTCACTAAACCATGTAAAGGGTTAATATACACAATATGTTGTTATCTATGCAGCATAAAACTTACCTATTTCACCAGTTTAGACCTATACTTAAATATAGGTTGATTGATATTTCTGGAGGTTTAAGTGAATACAAAGCCAATTATTGGTAGCTGGTATGGGTCTACAGAAATTCCATCGATCTTTGAAGTGGTCGCTTATTCAGATGTTGATAATTCTTATGAAATTCAGCTATTTGAAGGTGAAATTGCTGAATTAGATGAGGATAATTGGGATGAAATGTCTATATATGAAGTCTCTCAACCTGAAGACTGGTCTGGAGCTTTAGAAATACCTACTGAAGATTTAATCGAATACCTTGACTGCTACCGTGCACAGGGTGATGCTGAGTATGAAGTAGCAAATATGATTGAAGAAAACTTCAAATGCTGACCCCTTGACTAATCCTCATTAAAGCTGGACAAAAACTCAGTAATATGTTTAAACTTAATTAGACAGATATAAAAGAGTTCTCGCGGTTATGAAACTTACTAACAAACAAAAAGAAATTCTATCTTTTTTAGAGGAACACATTGAAGATAATGGGGCTCCTCCTACTAGGGTAGAAATTGCTCAAAAAATGGGATACAAGTCCCCCAATGCTGCAGAAGATCATTTAAAAGCATTGAACAAGAAAGGAGCAATCGAGCTACTACCTGGTACCTCCAGAGGAATTAAAATTAATAGAAAAAGCCATAACCCAGGTATTCCTGTTATTGGAAAAGTAGCTGCTGGATTACCAATATTAGCTAGCGAGAACATTAGTACCTACCACAACATAGACAGCAAATTATTCCACCAAAAACCTTCATTCATGCTTCAGGTAACTGGGGATAGCATGAGAGATGCTGGAATCTTAGATGGAGACCTTATTGCGGTAAAACCATCTGTTGATGTAAATAATGGCGATATTGTTGTTGCTAGACTCGATGATGAGGTTACAGTAAAGCGTATATTTATATCTTCAGATAAAGTTGTGCTTACACCTGAAAACGATGCTTTTGATCCTATAGAAGTACTTGCCAATCAACCTAATTTTGCTATCGAAGGGCTAGTAGTTGGATTAATCCGCTCAATATAAGAGTCAGGCTTATTCATTCCACCATAACTAACTGTTATAATTTCTTCAGGATTATATATTAGTTGGAGTGTTAGCTAATGGCTTATATTATTGTTGGAATGTCTGGTGGCGTTGATTCATCAGTAGCAGCTTATCTTTTAATCCAGCAAGGCCATCAAGTTGAAGGCCTATTTATGAAAAATTGGGATGAAGAAGATGGTAGCTGCACAGCAGAGCAAGATATTAGTGATGCTCAAAGTGTTTGCAACAAACTAAACATTCCTCTACACAAAATCAACTTTGCTGCGGAATATTGGGAAAATGTATTTGAGCACTTTCTACAAGAATACAAGAATGCCCGCACCCCAAACCCAGATATTTTATGTAATAGTGAGATAAAGTTTAAATATTTCGTCGACTATGCAAAAAAACTCGGTGCAGATTATATTGCGACGGGACACTACGCAGGTATTGTAGAAAATAATAATAAGTTTGATCTTATCAAGGGACAAGATGCAACTAAAGATCAATCCTATTTTCTTTACAAATTAAATCAACAGCAATTACAAAGTGCACTTTTTCCTTTAGCTAATATTGAGAAAAGTGAAATTCGAAGTATCGCTAAAGATCTTGGCTTGTTAAATCATGATAAGAAGGATAGCACAGGGATCTGTTTTATCAGCCCAGGTAAATTTCGAGACTTTTTACAAAGCTACATTCCATGCAAGCCAGGCAAAATTCTAACTCCTGATGGTATCGAAATTGGGATTCACAATGGCGTAATGTATTATACCATTGGCCAACGACATGGGCTCGGTATTGGTGGACAAAAAAATTTTGGAGATGAGCCTTGGTTTATTGTGGAAAAAGATGCGAAGACCAATATTTTAACTGTTGTTCAAGGTACTGCTCATGAGCTGTTGTATCACAATGCTTTAGAGGCAAATAATTTCCATTGGATTAACCCCGATCATAAAAAAAATGGAGAGTTCTCTTGCCAAGCAAAAATCAGATATAGACAAACCGATCAACAGTGCCAAGTGGTTATTAACGAGGAAAGCTGTAGAGCTTACTTTGATGAGCCACAAAGAGCTGTTAGCCCGGGACAATCTATTGTTTTTTATCAAAATGATATATGCTTAGGCGGTGCAATCATTACAAAGGCACTTAACAGTCGAGAGAGTAATAATAATGAGCAATAATTTTAACGATAGAACATTAGCTCTTTCCGGAGTGTTCCATGCGGCCTGTATGGTGAAAAAAGTTGCT
This sequence comes from Francisellaceae bacterium, assembly GCA_018703155.1. Lineage (GTDB taxonomy): Bacteria > Pseudomonadota > Gammaproteobacteria > UBA6186 > Azoamicaceae > JABJGS01. Next base: position 9,211 of record JABJGS010000079.1, read on the forward strand.
TGGTATGGTAAATGTGATGATCAACTCTTATCTATGGCAGTTAGCAGTCTACTTAAGCAAAATACGCTTAAAACTGAAGATGTTTTTTCAGGTGATATTGCAAACCTAAAGCTTGGTTTAGAGCAATTAACCAGCTTTTTTGGCAATAATCAAAATACTAAAGACCAAGAAGTTACAAGATATGTTTTATCTATCCTACACCTTGAAAAATTATTATTAAAAAACTCTAGTATGATACACAAAATTAGAAATAGTGTTGATAGGATACAGGAACAAGTTAATATTTTTGGTTTAACACATGACAATGTTATAGCTAATGTAGCCGGTCTATACACGGACACTATTAGTACTTTCTCATTTCGTATTCATGTGACCGGAGATCCTAGCATATTAAATAATACTCACAATGCTAACAAGGTTCGTGCTTTACTCTTGTTTGGGATAAGGTGTGCAGTTCTTTGGCGACAGCTTGGTGGCTCTAAATGGCAATTAGTATTCTCAAAGAAAAAAACTATTGGTGCTGCTGAATATATTTCACAAAGAATAAAGGAACAAGATCTTATAATTTCAGATTAGGATTTACAATATTATGGATAATACTTCTTTAACTGCAATATCTCCAATAGATGGAAGATACCATTTTTTAACTAAAGATTTATCTGAATACTTTAGTGAAAGCGCCCTAATTTACTACCGAGTTTATACAGAAGTAAAGTGGTTTTCTTTTCTTTCACAGCTTTCTGAAATTTCTCAACTCCCTCCTTTAGAAGCTAAAGAAGAAGCTTTTTTAGATGAATTACTGATGCAACCCAGAGAACAAATCGCTCTTGCTGTAAAAAAAATTGAATCTTCAACAAATCATGATGTTAAAGCTGTTGAATATTATGTCGCTAATGAATTTAAAAAGAATAACAACTTATCAAAAAACATATCTTTTATACATTTTGGCTGTACTTCTGAAGATATAAACAATGTTAGTTACAATCTTATGATAAGAGATGCTTTAAATAGCTGCCTTAGCAAGTCTATTAATACTGTATATGAGCTACTATCAAATTTAATCTCTAATACAAATGATATCCCAATGATATCAAGAACTCATGGACAAGCAGCCTCACCTACATTACTAGGAAAAGAGCTCAATGTTTTTCATGTCCGACTAAGTCAAGCACTTTTAGCTCTTGATGAAATGCAGGTATATACCACTAAATTTAGTGGTGCCGTAGGGAACTACAATGCACATAACCTAGCTTATCCTAACATTGATTGGAAAGAAGTCGCAGGTGAATTCATTCATTCTTTAGGATTAGTTCAACATCAATGTACAACTCAAATTGAACCACACGATAATCTTTGTCAAATTATGTTGCAATGTACTCGTATCAACAATGTTCTATTAGATCTAGCAAAAGATATTTGGGGGTATATATCTTTAGGATATTTCCATCAAAGGGCTATTGAAGGTGAAGTCGGTTCATCTACAATGCCTCACAAAATAAATCCAATTGATTTTGAAAATGCAGAAGGCAATTTAGGTATCGCAAATGCGTTATTTTATCACTTTGCTAGCAAACTGCCCATATCTAGATTTCAACGAGACCTGACAGATTCAACAACCATGCGTAATATTGGTAGCGCTTTCGCCTATATGCATATCGCAATAAAAAGCATAGCTAAAGGTCTTGGTAAAATTCACGCAAATCCAGATGCCATGGCTCAAGATCTTGATAATAATTGGCAGTTGCTTACTGAAGGCATACAAACCTTGCTTCGAAAATATAAAATAGATAATGCTTACGACAAATTAAAAGATTTATCTCGTGGAAAGGAAATAACAAAAGAAAGCTTACATACATGGATCCAGGGTTTACCTATATCTAGTACAGATATGGAAATGCTATTAGCATTAAAACCCAGAGATTATGTCGGCAAAAAATAACACTTAAAAATTCACCTAACAGACTCTACCTTCACCCATACGTTAGAACTTGTGGCTGGTGAATTAGTAGAGTAGCTAATACTATCCACGTTAACTTCCTTTCCATATATTTGAGACCAAGTTCCAGGCTCCACAAGTACCGTAGTATTTATGCTTCGAGTATTAATATCAGAATTTACAGACATTTCACTTGTAGATGATTTAACTACTAGTTTAACTAAAGCTCCTCTTTTTATAGGGGTTATGTATAAATGTTCTGGTAAAGATATTAATTGATAATCGACAGCCCCACCACTTGAATCATAGTTTGATTCTTTTCCTATATTAGTTAAAGATTCTTGATAAGAATCCAATGTCGACTCATCAACAGTTTTATTATTTTCTAAATTTTCTATATTTGTATAGTACCCATTAAGTGTAACATCATTTGATTTTGTTGCTGTTGGATGCAACTCGATATAATCATCAATGACCGTTTGCCCTGCAGAGATTTGATTGTCTAAATTTTGAATAGTACCAACAAGTGTTGCTCTATTTACAGCACTAGTATCATCCTGGTAGTCTATGCTATTAGATTCTGTATTATACCCTGATACACTTGACGTTTCTTTTACTACTTTTGATGTGGATATTTCAACTCTTGTTCCATCCATAGCTTTAACTGATATCAGTCTGTTAGAATCAGATACCCGTCCAGTAGAGTAAGTTTTACTATCATTATTATTAAGTGGTTTATAGCCAATATATGTTTGAATTTGCCATAAAGTTTTTTGAATATCAAGTTTTTCAATAGTCTCTAATAGGGATTTCACTTGTACATCATTGCCACTTATAATTATTTTCCCATCATAAGTAGCTACCTTTAGACCGGATACGATAAATGGCTGAATAACTTCCACTAGTTTTTCTGCAGAAACATAATTTGCATCATAAACTTCTGTAATATCTTTAGCTATAGCTGTCTCAACCAATAAAGCCGCTAGTAAAAATAAAATATTTTTTTTCATCCGCCCCTCACTTTAGGTAACTTTATCGTAAATGTCACACCAACCTCTTGTTCTGTATCAACAATAATGTCACCTGAATGTTGTTCGCATATAATTTCTTTACAAATATACAATCCTAATCCTGTGCCAATGCTTTCAGTTTTAGTTGTATAAAAAGGTTTGAAAATTTTATTCAATTGATGTTTTTCTAAACCAGGCCCATTATCGTTAATGCTAAGATAAATATTATCATTATCACTATATGTTTTTATTTTAACAGCTGATTCTTCAGAGTGGGCCATAGCGGCATATAATGCATTTTGAATTAAATTCATTATTACTTGTTCTATTCTGATCAATATTGCATCCGCGACGGGTAATCCTTCTTCTAACACAACATTTATAAATAGACTTTTCTGTTTTAATGAGTAACTAACAGAATTTTCCATTTTGACTAAATTTAACACATCAGCAACAATGTTATTAATATTTATGTCTTCTCTTAAGTAATTATCTTGTCTAGCATATTGTAATACATTATTTGATACTTGTGAGGCTTGTTGCATTGCAATGCTTATGTTTTCGATAGTTTTATAGACATTATATTTACTCAGTTCTGCATGAAGCTCCTCTGGTTCAACCCCAATAGATTGTTTAATTCCTTTTTTCCTGAAATAATCTACACTTAATTTTCTTGAAATATTTTGAGTCGACTGTATTGTTCCCGATAAAAAATTATTGACATCGTGAATAACGCTTGATGAAAGTAACCCAAGTGTTGCCATTTTATCTACCTGTATTAACCTTTCTTCTAAATCAGCCTCTTTAGTCACATCATCAAGAACAATTAAAATTTTACGTGGATTAAAAGGTAGCAAGGAACAAGAGGCTACAATATGCTGCTTATACTCGCCCTCAGCTATTTTAAGTACTGGTAAATTAACGCTCCTTTGACCTGCAGTTAATGTAGATACATGCCTGGTCCAGGAATCCTTATCAATAACATCCACATGAGTAATACAAACCAATGGGTCACACCAATCTGGAAACTCATCTTTTGCTTTAATATTCCACCATTTCACATATCCTTTCTTATTCATTATAACAATTGACTTAGGAAAGGAAGAAAGCAATTGATAAAATCCAGCTCTTGCTCTAAACCATAACCATATCCAAATCACCAATGGCATAAAAAGAAATATGTAAACGAGTGGGTCAAGATCAAACATTCATTAACCTTTTATAGTCTTCAGACCTATCATGCAATATAAATATACTCTATCCTTACTTAAAAGATAGAGCATATATTTAGTATATATTATAAGGTACCAATAATGACTATTAAGGTTTCAATTTTAAATAATTGTATTCAAAGTAGAATAAAATGCTATTACCATGCAGCACAGCTCATTATTGAATATTCAGACACACCAAACTCTAGCAATGTTACGGCTATATATTTGCTAAATAAATCACGTAAAGAAACTTTAAATTCATCTAAACTAACTCTTGAAAGCATAAATGAATATTTAGCAAATGTAATTGCAATTATTCATAGTCATCAATTAGAAAATAATATTCCATCGACACTTGAAAATGCTAAATTAGCGTTAAGCCAAGCTGAGCACATATACAACTGGATGTTCAGGCCCGTGGGTGAACTAAAACCTTTAATTATATTATGTGATAGTATCAACCCTCCAAACTATAAATTCAAAAAAGGTTTCCTGCAAGTTTTAGAAAATACGCCTATGCGCTGGCTTACGAGCGAACTAACAAAAGAGTGGCTAACAATCCTAAATCCAGAATCCAAACAGCCTGTATGGTTTAAATCATTACCTGCGTGGCAAAAAACAATCTTTTCTGATTGTGTGCAAATTTGGAATGATCGACGCAAATATATAGATATAAAATATAGACCTTATGCATTTACTCGGTTACCTAATAATTTGCAACATCACTTTAAAATGCTGATTGACATTGCAAACAAAAATGAAAATATTGAAAATTTAAATTTGGGATTATTTTTAGGATTACAGCCAGGATCAGAAACCCCATATCCTGGTATAAAAAATGGATATAGAACAATAATTAGCAACTATGTTTATAATTCTCAAACCAAGATATCTATATTTAAAAAATCCACATCCATAAGAGTTGGGATTCCAGTAACTTTTAATAACCATAGTAAAGAAGAAGAAAGACTAACTATAATGAATATTAAACAAGCAATCCTTTATGATATTGTATATCAGTATAGAGTAGGTCTAATTACTTCTGGAATGAAAAGAAAGATAGTAATACCGGTATTAATTCAAACTTTGGAATCACGAAATCGCCACCTAAATGATGATGAAGTCATGACGACATTTACAAAAGTATTCAAAAAATTAAAAAAACAACTGAAAAGCCCCAAGTACTGTTTTGATTTCCTGAATAGTAATTCACCTTTATTATACGAAACAATTAAAAAAAATAATGTGATAAAAAATCCAGAGCAATTTCTAAAGGTAATATTGCTAAAGAATGCAATAACATTTGATTTAATACATACTCATCATGACTTTGTTTCCGAAAGTAGTGAAGTCCGACGTATGAATACAACTATTGATGAAACGTCAAATTTCCTCAAAAAATACATTGCCAAATCAATGCTTAATTCTATTGAAATTGACGGGGAAATTATTGCCAATAATGAACAAATCCCTAAATCAATCTCTGCAAACTTGAAAAACAACAGACCACTTGCAGCGCTATCTGAAATTGATAGTCTTCCGGAGAACATACCAGTTAAATATACAATTGCCTCTATGAAAATGGGAATAGATGCTCTTCAACAATTTATTAATTCACATTCTCTATTAAATAAGGTATACAGAAAATTCACTAATCTAGTAGCTATTGAAGCTGCAGCTTACCTACAAATAGCATTCACATCTTTTGGAATTCGCATCGGTGGCTGCCCTAACGGTTGCGATATCGAAAGCCCCCTAACCTTGATACTGAACTCGCTAAGAATTTTCTATAACTCCAATGGTTATTTCCCATCTCATGTACAACTAATAAAATCTAAGCAATATATTAAGGATCGAAAATATCTTAATAAAAAAATTGCTGAACAATTTATTTCTGGATACTGTCAAGATATATTAGATCGTGCATCTCAAGGATGTTTTGGAGTTTCATATCTAGACAAGACCTTGGGGAATGGTGTTTTCAAAGAACTTGAACATTTAATAAAACTCTACTCTATAGATGTGGATTTAGAGTCAATTTATGAGGACAATCATAAAATATCCTTACTTGAAAATATAAACATAACCAACCAACTAACCGATTATGAACACACTATAGAGGCAGCTATCAAAAAATACAAATCTACAAATAAGTCTAGCTGCTTTGCTGCAGTATTTATAAAGGATAAAAAACCAACCAGTTTAGCTCATACATTCAAGCATGATGATGCTATGCTTTTAAAGCAATTAGAATCTAAATTTGGACTTCGAACATTTGAAGAGCTCCATAGGTGTTTTGAAAAAGAAAAACATTCAACTCCATCGCTATCATCTAGCGCAAAAAGGCTTTCAAGATTTGCATCTAGATTCAAAAAAGGAAATATTATTAATACTAGAGTTTCAGATATTGAAAACGATAAAAAAGTACTGACCCATGACGACAAAATTAATGCTTTTATTGCACAAGCAGAAATTAAGTCCAATGCCAAAATAAACCAATATGAAAAATAATGTCACTCCACATATATGATGGTACAACCGATTTTAAAATAACACTCTATTCTTTGAATAATATTATTTTATTTGTAATTTCATTAAACAGCCTTGTAACTAACATGCTAAATATCGATTGAAAACACTATCTGTTATTTATTTATATATGTATAAGTAGCCCTCCTGAAATTTCCATAAAACACACTCAAGATGTATATATTAAAAATAGCAATCCTTTATTTATTCTTATTCTTATAAATAAAATAAAGAAACGTCCCTGCATTGACACAAGCAGAGCACAAACATACTGTTATTAACAGGAAACATTCAAGACCGTTGTGTGCAATGTCCTTTCATCACTAATACAGTTAGAGGTAGTTAATGACAGTTAATAGTAGGGGGAACATTCATCATACTAACAATGCTCATGATGCCAACAGCATCTCAGACATAAACGATATTAACACAGCAAGTTTTCTTAAAATAATGCTATATATACCTAAAGAAATAAAATTAGAGCTTCTATCCATGCTTGATGATAAAACGGTATTACAGCTTTATTCCTTGTCTGTAATTTCTTTATCTCATAAAATAAATTCCCCTAATAGTAATGAACATGTTATCTCATCATTCAAAGAAATAAAACATATGTGTATGAAGTATCTTCGGGATGAAAAATCATATCGGTCATTTATTGGTGAGTATAGCAAATTCATATTATCTCCAAGTACATTACTTGCTCTTGGTAATAACTATCATGGTCAACTAGGAGTACGACATCATCATAATGCAGATATTTTCACTGAAGTTGATTTGTCTCATTTGAATTTGAAAACAGATGACTTGCATTGTTTAGTTGGCACTTGCCATACAGTTATTCACTCCAGTGATAGAATTTTCACAACTGGAAATAATGATTTTGGTCAATTAGGATTAAATCACTATGATAATGTAAGTGCCTTTACAGAGATTGATCTATCTAATTTGAACCTTGAAAATTCGTATGCTTTTAAAGGTGTTGTAGTAGGATCTAATTGTACAATAATCTATTTCAACAGTAGAGCTTTTGGCTGTGGAAATAATTCTAATAAACAGTTAGGTTTAGGTCATAATAATAATGTTAATACTTTCACTGAGATACCTTTATCTCACTTAAATTTAAATGAATCATTCATCTCTATGATTTCAACCAGTGATTCACATACAGTGATTTGTTCTAATAATAGAGTATTTACTTGCGGAGACAATACTCATAGCCAATTAGGGTTAGGACATAACCATCATATTGATGATTTCAAAGAAGTAGATTTATCGCATCTTTCTCTTGAAGATAATAAGATTCTTAACGTTGTAGCAGCTTTTGAATATACTGTAATATATACTAAAAGCAGAATCTTTACTTGTGGGAAAAATGATGTGTATCAGCTAGGACTGGGCCATAACAATCCTGTGCAAACTTTCATGGAAGTTGATTTATCAAGTTTATATTTAGATGTTTCCAATACTTTATCTGTTAGCGCTTCAATTTATCATACTGTTTTTAAGTCCGGAAACAGAGTCTTCACATGTGGTTACAATAATTTTTCTCATTTGGGTTTAGGCCATAACAATGAAGTTAACATTTTCAGTGAAATTGACTTATCCATTCTCAATTTAGGATCTTCAAGTATAAACGGCATCACTACCAGTTCTACTCACACACTCATTTACACTGATGAAAAAGTATTTGTTTATGGAGATAATAGTTTTAATTCCCTAGGCTTAGGTCATAAATGTGGCATAACCACTTGGACTGAAGTCACATCTATTGGTCTTGCTAATATAATTGCTAGTAGTCTTCATATAGAGTACAGAAAATGCGAGCAAGTACAAGCACGTGCTGATGCTGAAAATATTGAGGATAGAACATTAATTATTAATAGAAGTATACCCTGTATTCAAGTTCGTCGCGATGGTAGTAGCAATCATATTTGTCCGGAAGATGTGTTTTTGGATAAAGCTCATAATCGCAAGAAAACACTAAGAAATAAATAACCGTTCATTTCTTCTTAACTCTTCGTTTTTTGCAAGTATTTCTGTTAAATTTATGCTGCATCCTGTTCCAGCAGTAGCTGCATAACAATGTGCAAATTTCAATTTTAACACTATAGACTTAGCTTCTCTATCAGAGTGAAAACACATACTATGCATTGTAACCGCTTCGTTCACACATTTTAATACATCGGCACTTGGTCGATTCTGCTCTAGAGCTACAATTTGATTACATCCTCTTTTATGACTATCTATCCATGACTCAGTATCTGGTATCGGAGCACCATCCCTGTCCAAAAAATGATTGGTTACACTAATATATTTTTTTTCTGAATCTGTATCCAACCAGATAATTGAAAATTTTTCACTTGCATCTATGTATTCTGGTGTTGGTAGTATTTGGAATATAGCAGATTTATCTGACCCTAATATTGTTAAAATACATGATGTTGCGGGTGGATTACTAATTAAAAATTCCCTTATATCATCAACAGATGCACACTCCTCCATTATTTTTCCAAACATAACCAGCATCGGCAAGCCACCATTAAACTGATTTTTAGTAATTTGGGTTGTAGCTTCATTTAGTGTTACAGAAATATAACCATTACTTCCAGATAAGCTAGGTAACCCTGGAGCAAAACTAATTGAAAACCAACCTTTAACTTTTCCTTTTTCTTCATTTGCTACTGGATAAATTATTCCCACAGTATGATCTGCTACACTACCAGCACCATACCAATCTAAAGTTCTACCCAAAACCATTTCTTTATCAAGTCGTACAATATGGGCACTGCATGCTAACATTTTAAATATATCAGGTGTCCCCATTAAAATTAACATGCCCTCCAAAGTTAAATAATCCATTTGAAGAACAAATCTACCATTTAACTCTGCAATATATTTGTTGATTTCATCTACAAACCCAGAATATCTTTGTTTAACTGAATTTGGAAAATTAAAGTTCTTTATTTGTCTTTCAGCATACCCCTTTATTCCACCATCTTTTTCAGGATATTCTATAGTTTTAACATTTCTGAAAGGAATAGACCTTTGTAAACTATGAAACACATTTATCATTGATGAAATAATATTATAGTATTGGTTAAATGCATCAATTGATGCTTCTGGCATTGCTCGTGCCAAAGCTTGACCTTGCTCATATGGATCTGTAACTAGCAATTGCACCACAGGTAAATCATCATGCATAGAGACTTTTGCTAAAAGTTTATCACCACGCTCATTATTGATATCTCCCATTCTAACTTTGGTTTTGTTTACATTACGCCTTATGATAAATGGGATTAATCGTGCATATTCTGCAACTAACAATCCAGCTACGCTAGCAGATAGAGATGCACTTGCATAAATAATTGCATTGTTAAGTGGTAATGGAATATAGACATTAACATAATAAGTTGTTAACGCAATAGCGGCATTAATTCCGGTAAACAATGCCGCTTTTAATGGTCTTAACTGAGCAATTTTCCCTAATTGCTGAAGTGGGTTTGATGCAAATACATTATTAAAATTCCATTTTTTAAACATATTACTCTCTAAGTTGATATTATTGTATTTTTTATTCCTTCTTTTGCCCAGACAGATAAAACCAAGTATTCAATACTGAGTCTGGGGTTAGAGAAACACTGTATATTCCTTGTTCTATTAACCATTTTGCAAATTCAGGATAATCTGATGGTCCTTGCCCACAAATACCAATATATTTATTCTGTGCTTTACATTCTGTAATTGCTAACCTCATTAATTCTAATACTGCAGGATCTTGCTCATTAAAAGAGTTAGCCACAATTCCTGAGTCTCTATCAATACCAAGTGTTAACTGAGTTAAATCATTAGATCCGATAGAAAAACCATCAAAATATTCAAGAAATTCTTTAGCTAAAATAGCATTACTTGGAATTTCACACATCATAATAAGCTTTAGTTCATGTTCACCACGTTTTATTCCAAATTCTTCCATAACAGATATTGTTGAGCGTGCTTCAATTAAAGTTCTCACAAATGGTAACATTACCTGTATATTAATTAAGCCATGTTGTTCTCTTGCTATTTTTATTGCTTCACATTCGAGCTCAAAACATTTTTTAAATTTATCATCTACATATCTTGATGCCCCTCTAAATCCTATCATTGGATTTTCTTCAGTAGGCTCGTATAGATCACCGCCGAGGAGATTAGCATATTCATTTGATTTGAAATCTGAAAGGCGTACTATTACTGGTTTTGGCCAAAATGCTACAGCCAGCAGAGACATGCCCTCTGCTATTTTTTTAACATAGAAATCTCGTGGTGATCCATAACCTCTAGTTTTCATTTCTATTTTGTCTTTGATATCTTTTGGTAACCTAGGATAATCAAGGCATGCTTGTGGATGGATGCCAATCATATGGTTAATAACAAACTCCATTCTAGCTAACCCAACACCTTCGTTAGGAATTTTTGACAATGCCAATGCTTGGCTTGGATCGCCAACATTCATCATAATTTTGAAATCAATTTTCGGCATCTTATCAATTTCATGCTTTAAGACATCAAAATTTAAAGCACCATCATATACATTGCCAGTATCGCCCTCAGCACAAGAGGCAGTAATAAGCTGTTTATTTGATATTCTGGTAGTAGCATCTTCACAACCGACAATAGCTGGGATCCCCAGTTCACGAGCAATAATCGCTGCATGACAAGTTCTTCCACCACGATTAGTTACAATTGCTGAAACTTTTTTCATGACTGGCTCCCAATCAGGATCTGTCATATCTGTAACTAGAACATCTTCTTTATTAACTTCACCAATATCATCAATATTTTTGACCACTAAGGCTCGGCCTTGGCCTATTTTTTGACCAACACTTCTTCCCCTAACTATTAATGTTCCTTTTTCTTTTAGAATATATTTTTCTAGAGTAAAGGACTTATCTTGGCTTGCAACAGTCTCAGGTCTTGCTTGTACTATATATATTGTTTCAGAGTTACCATCTTTTGCCCACTCAATATCCATCGGCCGCTTATAGTGTTTTTCAATAGCCATTGCATGTTTTGCAAGATACTCTAATTCTTCTTCATTTAACACAAAACTATTCTGTAATTTTTCTTCAACTGGAATTTTCAGTACTAAATCTTTTATGTTTTTTGGAGCAGAATTATATATCATTTTTTCTAATTTACTGCCTAATCTTTTTGTAACAACACTTTTATGTCCAGTTCCTATTGCACGCTTATCAACATAATATTCATCTGGGTTTACTTCGCCTTGAACAATAAGCTCTCCCAGACCATAACTAGCACTAATAAAAACCACTTTGTCAGATCCAGATTCAGTATCGATACTAAACATCACCCCACTAGATGATAAGTCACTTCGTACCATCATTTGCACACCAACAGATAAACCTACTTCTCTATGTGTGAAACCTTGATGATTTCTATATGATATAGCCCTAGCTGTAAATAAAGAGGCATATATAGACTTTATAGATTTCAGTAAATCATTTTTGCCACTAACATTCAGCAGTGTATCCTGTTGCCCTGCAAAGGATGCATTAGGTAAGTCTTCTGCTGTAGCCGAAGATCTTACAGCTACAGTAATGTCACCACACCGTTCTAACAACTGTTCATAGGCATTAACTATTTCATTTTCAACAGATACTGAAAAACTACCATTTGCAACTTTATCTCTAATATCTCCAGATATTTTTTGTAATGAACTTAAATCATCTAAATCAACTTTGTCTAGTTCAGCAAAAATAGATTCTGATAATGAATTTTCTTCTAAATAAGTATTAAATGTTGATACTGTTAAGGCAAACCCTGGTGGTACCTGGACACCTAATGGTTGCAAATTATTTATCAATTCACCTAAGGATGCATTTTTACCACCAACTGATGATATATCGCTAATAGAAAGGTCTTCAAACCATAGAAGTGTTTCAGTATCATTCATTGCACATCCTTATTTGCATTGCTCCATTATTTTTATGAGCTTGCCTTATGTAAGTTTTTTAATTTCAGAATTTTTGTAGCTAGCTCTTCTACTGATAACTGACTAGAGTCAAGATAATCAACATTGTTTGTTACATACATTCTTTTAACCTTTTCTATTTCCAATTCACATCTAGCATATGAGGAATAATCACTATTTGGTCGACGTTTATTCCTGATCTGATGTAAACGTTCTGGGTCAATACTCAAACCAAACATTTTATCATGCATTCCCTTAAGTGGTTTTGGTAACCCAACATTTTCAAAATCTTCAGGAACGATCGGATAATTAGCAGCCTTAATACTATAATGTAGGGCTAAATATAAACATGTTGGGGTTTTGCCACTTCGTGAAACGCCAACTAAAATAATATCTGCATCTTTGTAGTTTTCAACTTTAGTACCATCATCAGTAGTTAAGGTAAAATTTAAAGCATCTATTCTTTTATCATAGTCAGCATTATCTACACCAGAATGTGATAATCCTGCAGAACAATTTGATTGTACTCCAAGCTCTAACTCTAAGGTACTCAAAAATGAACCGAGAACATCAATACTCAAGGCTATAGCTCTTTGTAACACTTGTCTTATTTTGTCATCAACTACAGTAAAGAACATTATAGGTCTAGTATCTATATGTGTATTATGCTGAGCAATCGCTTCAACTACCTCATTAGCTTTATCAATATTATTAACATATCTGATAGTCTCAAGGTCAAATTTAATGCCCTTAAACTGTGTTAATAAACTTTTCCCAACAGTCTCGACACTAATTCCAGTACCATCAGAGACAAAATAGACTTTTCTTATAGTCATTTCTGACATAAGGTAACCATTTCATTTATAGGTATGTTCATAAATTCATTTATTGGCATATCCCATAAACTATTTAACTTATCTGCTTTACGTGAATCTATTTTGAGGTTATCTAATGCGTGAGTTAGCTTATTCTTAAGTTCTGGCTTTGCTTCTGCTCTTCTTCTTTTATGTCCAAGTGGATATTCTATTTTAACCCAATCAGTTTCGCTACCATCACTAAATTCAACCTTAACTGCATTAGCTATTGACCTTTTGTCTGCTGCTAAATAATCTGCTGAAAAACCTTTATCTTCCTCTAGATGCATTTTTTCTCTTAATACTTCAATCATAGGATTATCGTTAGCATAGCTATCTGAATATGAGTTAGAGTCTATTTTTCCAGACAACATCGCAACTGCAAGCATATATTGTAAACAATGATCTCTATCAGCATAATTAGTTAATTTATGTGGTTTATTAATTATACGCATTGCAGCTTCTTGTGTACGGACATTAATTTTGACAATACTATCAAGCCTGTTTTTAACCTGTTTATGCAATTTCAGACCACATTCAACTGCAGTTTGACCATGGAACTCTGCAGGAAATGATACTTTCAATAATATATTATCCATAACATAGCTTTCAAATTTTTGATTAATTTCTAACTTATTGCCATTGAATAAAACATCATAGAAACCCCATCCCTTAGCACTTAAAGCCTGAGGATATCCAGGTTCTCCCGCAAACAATGCCATCCAGCCAAGATTAAAAGCTCGCATTACTGCATCAGCAGCAGCCCAAGATTTACGAGGTCCAGTATTGATACCATGTCTATAGGTTCTTAGACTTTGCCCATCTATCCAGGCATTTGAAACTGCCGACAGTATGTGTTCAATGCCACCACCAAGAATATTTGTTAACACTGCACTTGAAGCAACTTTAACTAGGACTACATGATCTAAACCACACCTATTAAATGCATTTTCTAATGCAAGTACTCCTTGAATTTCATAAGCTTTGGTCATGGATGTTAAAATAGTTCCCATATTCAAGCTACGTGTGTAGTTTGCAAAGACACTGGCAGCCCAAATTGGGCCTAAATTATCCGATGGATGCCCCCATTCAGCTGCAAGTCATGTATCGTTATAATCCAACCACCGAATGCATGCAGTAAAACTAAATGCTGCTCGTATAGGGTCTAATTTCATTGAAGTTCCAGGAACAATTACATTAGGCTTGACAATGGAATCTGGGATATACCCACCTAAACGTAATAAACAAGATTCATCACTAAGAGCCATATATGCACAAGCTAAAGAATCTAGAAAACATATTCTTCCTGCTTCATAGGTGTCATCTGAAAATTTAATATCTTCAACAACATATTTAGTAATATTTTGAATGGGATCATCAAAATCTTCTATCTTAAATGGTGTATTTATTTTTTTTATATTCAAATCCATATCTACATTTAACCTTATCTTGTATTAATATTCACATACTTTTTAAGACCAGGACCAATGTAGTTAGCAGAAGGCCTGATAAGCTTATTATTACTTCTCTGCTCTATAATATGTGCTGCCCAACCAGTTATTCTAGCGAATACGAATAATGGTGTGAAATATAATGTTGGAATATTCAATTTTTTGTAAACTAAAGCACTATAGAAATCTAAATTAGGAAATATTTTTTTCTCATCCCACATAGTTGTTTCGATTGCTTCTGCAACATTAAATAAATTATGATCTTCATTCGTTGAGCACAAATTTTTAGAAATTTCTTTGATAACTTTAGAGCGTGGGTCTGACTCAGTATATACTCTATGCCCAAACCCCATTATTAGGTCTTTATTTATTAATTTCTTTTTAATGCCTGCCATCGCTGATACAGGTGTAGTAAACTCTTCAATTAGTTTCATAGCAGCTTCATTAGCGCCACCATGTAAAGTACCTCGAAGTGTTGCAATAGCTGCAGTTACAGGTCCGTAAAATTCATTACCGGTCGCAATGCATACTCTTGCAGCAAATGTTGAGGCATTAAATTCATGCTCTGCATATAGAATTAATGATACATCTAATGCTATAGCCTCTTTTGATTCACTTTGAAAATCAGTGTTATTCAAAGAGTTTAATAATTTAGAAGCTAGGTTATTTCCTGAAACATTAGTCAAATCAACTTCTATGCCACGATGGATGTGATGCCAAAAAACTAATGCTGCACATAATTTAGGTATTAGAGCACTAGCAATATTTTTTGTATTTTCACTATCTTCTGGTGTTATGCAACCAATAGCCGAACATGCCGTACGCATGACATCCATCGGGTGAGATTCTTTAGGTAAATTTTTTAATATTATTTTTAAAGAGTCGCTGATATTAAAATCACTTAAAAGCATTGAAGTATATTGTTCAAGCTCCTGTTTATTTGGTAAAGCACCAACAATAAGCAAGTATGCAACTTCTTCGAATGTAGACTGTTGAGCTAATTCATAGATATCAAATCCTCTATATGTTAACCCAGTCCCTTCCTTACCAACTGTACATATTGCGGTATCACCTGCTGTTACCCCTGCAAGCCCACCTGATTTTGTTGTACCCATATTAATCCTTTAATTATTAATTCTACTCTCAAAGCTTTCGTAATCCAGGTTATCATATAATTCCTGTCTCGATTGCATCATACTTAAAATATCTTTTTGACTTCCATGAGTATTAATATGTTCATATACTGTTTGAGCTGCTTTACTCATAGCACGGAATGCTGATAAAGGGAAAAGCATAAGTCCAATACCAACCTCTTTAAGTTCTTGTTCTGTAAATAGAGGTGTTTTTCCAAATTCTGTTATATTAGCTAAAACTGGTACGTTAGGTAGAGCATCAATACATTGCTTATATTCGTCAAGCTTGGTAACTGCCTCAAAAAATATCATGTCAGCTCCAGCATCTACATATTCCTTTGCTCTTTGAATGGATGCATCAATACCTTCAACAGCAAGAGCATCAGTTCTTGCCATAATTATAAAATCTGGATCTAGCTCATTACGTTTTTCAGATGCACATCGTATTTTTTCAGTCATTTCACTATTTGATATTAACGATTTATTATCTCTATGACCGCAACGTTTTGGCCATTGTTGATCTTCAAAATGTACAGCTGCAGCACCATTGTTTATCAAAATTTTCACTGTATGCTCAACATTTAACGGCCCACCCCAACCAGTATCACCATCAACAAGTAGTGGTAGTTCACAAGAATTTGTGATTTTAGATACTTCATTAGCAACATCAGTTAATGATGTTAAACCAAGATCCGGCAAGCCAAAATTAGCATTAGCCACACCTGCACCTGATAGATATATAGCTTCTATCCCTGCATTTTTGGCTAAAATTCCAGTATAAGAATTTATAACGCCAACAACTTTCAATGGTTGCCTTCTTTCAACTAGCTGCCTAAATACTTTTCCCTTACTCTGCATCTTGATCTCCTTTTTAACGTTATGGTATGTTGCCACACTATAACTAGTCAAGAAATTAGACTGTGAACGATTAAAGCAGAAACATATGGGATCCTATCATGACCAAGACAAGCCTTGATACTTACTCAGAAAATCATTCTAAACCTGAAGATACTGAGTTAAGGTATATTGTTGAAGAAACTAAAACATATACTAAATTACCTCAAATGTGCTCTGAGCATATTCAAGGAAAATTAATTATGATGCTAGTGCAACTAGTAAATCCCAAGAAAATTTTAGAGATTGGAACTTTTACTGGATATGGCACTTTAGCCTTAGCAAAGGCATCAGGAAATAATACTGTAATTCATACCTGTGACGTTAATAAGAATACCGCTAAAATAGCCAAGAAACATTTTAATAATAGTGCTCATGGACATAAAATTATCCAACATATAGGCCCTGCACTTACTAGTATCAAAAATATAAATGAAATTTTTGAATTTATATTCATAGATGCAGATAAACTTAACTATCCTAACTATTTCAAAGAGCTTCTTCCCAAATTAAGTATCGGTGGTATTATGGTCCTGGATAATATGCTATGGCGCGGTGATGTTTTAACCCCAGAGAAACCAAGTGCAAAAGGAGTTCATAAAACTAATCAGCTTTTGAGAGATGAGCCCAGTGTAGATAATGTTCTTGTCAATTTCAGAGATGGTGTCCAAATTGTTAGAAAGATTTTTTGATTCTGTCGCAAACTTTAAAATAACCTGATTTTTTTTATCGAGCGTGCCGAAAAACCTCTTGTCGTTAGGCATAAGGGTTCACGTTTAGGTTATAAAATTGCTATTGTTGCCATTTATTTTTTCATAAACAAGAAATAGTGAAGAAAGAAAAAAAGGAAAATCAGAATGAAGGATATTGCTGAAACAACTCTATTAAAATATTGGCGAGCAACTATTTGTGATGGTGAAAAACTTGAAGTTAACATTCCTGAAAAACATTATAAAACAATTAGTTATCAAGAGTTCTTTGATGGAAAACTAGAGGGAAGCACAACTGAATATTTATTTAGTATCTTTGGCAAAAAGAATAAACATGGTAACAGCAACAATAAAACTTTAAATTTAATAATGTCACCATGCTGGGGTAAATTTTTCCGTAAAGTTGAGCATTATAACTTAAGCAATTCATCTAAAAAGAAAAGTGTAGCATTTATTTGGTTTGATGTATTGATAAATAAGTTAGGAGTCATTGTTGAATGTAAACAAGTATCTCCTCCTTGGATCCCTAGGAATTTATTGGAGCCAAACGAATCAGAATCACCAACAATAGGAAATATTGATATTTTGGATGATTTTTTGCGTACAAATATATTACATAGACAACTAGAAGAAATTGATAATCTTGATGAAAGTATAGAAAAACTAGAGTGGGAAAAAGTTATAAAATATGGTTCACAAATGCTTTCAGAAACAATCGGTATTAAATACAATAATCATAATGTATTTGAAGAAGTTTTTTCTAAATTAGAAGCATTTTCAGACTATATCCCTCAGACTAAAGTTTTAGTGCTAGATGGTCAGCAGACAGCTAGTTATTCAATTAATGTTATACAACTATTTAATTATTTAATAAGAAAAGCAAACAGTAAATATAATAAATTGTTAGTGAATTACTCAAATTTAGAACAAGCAAGTGAGAAAAAAACCATACATGAAGAAGAATATTTTAATGCTAGCAAGGTTCACCTAGGGCAGATGGGGAAAGATTTTCCTTTAGCAAAAGCTCAAAGGAAAGCTGTTATGCAGTTTTTCAAGAGTAAACCAGGAGACATTTTTTGCGTAAATGGTCCGCCAGGGACAGGTAAAACAACAATGCTGCAAAGTATTATGGTATCTAAATGGATAGAGTCTGCTATTTATAAAAAAAATCCACCTATCATAGTGGCTGCTTCTCAAACAAACCAAGCCGTTACAAATATACTTGAATCTTTTTCAAAGCATGCAGGAAGTTCAATTCTAGAGCAGCGTTGGATATCTGGTTTTAAGGGCTATGGTATATATCTTTGTAGTAAATCTAAAATTGAAGAAGCAGAAGGGTTATATGAGTATCTTTATAAAGATGGGAGAACTTTAAATGGTTCGATTGTTGCTAGAGAAAGTTTTTTAAATTTAAAAAGTATAAAAAATAGATATTTGGATTTCGCAGAAGAATATTTTAATGAGCGTATAGATATCATTCAAGTTCAAAATAGATTTCATGACAAGCTATTGCAAACACATAGAAAGATGTTAAAGCTACTGGATTGCAGCGAAACAATGAGGTTATCAGCAAAAAAATTATTAAATATATTTAGCAGTTACGAAAGTGCCTTAATTAACATACATGATCTGAAATCAAAAATAGATAATATGGGAAAGTTAATAACCAATAATATTGAACTTCAGCGCAAATGGGAAAAATATAAATCAAGTAAGCTTTTTTTTATTAATACCTTTAAATTTCTAGGTTTCAGGGAAAAACTGAAATCTCTTATAAGTGTCTTCATACTAGAAAATAATATTTCATTACAAAATGCGAACAGCCTGAATGATCTTAATTTTTATTTTATAAATCAAATTAATGACAACAGAGTTTTTTTGAAAAAATATAGAGTTAAATTAGAGAATGCTGTTGATTTGACATGCAAATATGAAATAAGCAAGGAAAAATTATGTCTTATATGTAAAGAAGTAAACTTGAAGTGCCCATCCATTAAGGATATCTATGACATAAACATTGACGAAGCTTCAAACCCAATAGTTTTTTTAGATACAACTCTTAGATATGATATGTTCTTGTTAGCTATGCATTATTGGGAGGCGAGCTGGTTGATTGAGTCAGGCAATAGAGAAAAGTCTAAAATAATATCAGGCAGAAAATCAACTTTAGAAATTTTGCATAGATATGCAAAGCTTGGTGTATGTTTTATAACCACATTACAATCTGGTCCAAATTTTTTTAAATATTCATCAGAATTAAATGATATGGAATCTGATTATCTTACTCAGGAAATAGATTTATTAGTTATTGACGAAGCAGGACAAATACCTCCAGCATTAGGTGCACCTATGATGTCACTAGCAAAACAAGCAATTGTTGTTGGAGACGTAAGACAACTAGCCCCTGTAAATAAATTACCATGCTCAATAGATATTGCTAATCTTAAAAAACATGGAATCCTAGAGTGTGCAAGTATAGAAAAGCTCGAAAAATATGGCGTTATCAGTTCAAAGTGGTATTGCAATATATCAAGTAGCTTAATGAAAATAGCACAAAGGAGATCAATTTTTAACTCTGAATCTATAGATGTATGTGATAAAGAAAATATCACTTGGAAAGGGATGTTCTTAGATGAGCACCGCCGGTGTGCAACAGAAATCATTTCATATTGTAATGACTTATGTTATGAAGGAAAACTCATTCCCAAAACTCCAGCGAAGGGAAAGTTACTTTTTCCGCACATGGGATATTCTCATGTTGATGGAAATTGCAGGAGGAATCTACAAAACAGCTTAGAAAATAATATTGAAGCTCAGTCAGTAGTTAATTGGATCGTACATCACCATGACTCTTTATGCGTTCATTACAAAAGAGAAATTGGCCAAATCGTTGGTATAGTCACACCATTTAGAGGACAAAAAAACATACTTAGGCAATTGCTTAAAAGTAACAATATTAAACTCAATAAGTTTGGTACTATACATAGTTTACAGGGTGCAGAATTTCCTATTGTAATTTTTTCTCCAACCTACACAAAGAATTTCACTTCTAGTCCGGTGATTTTTGATTTAGATGATACAATGCTTAACGTTGCAGTATCTAGGGCCCAAGATAATTTTATAGTTTTTGGGGATATGGGTATTTTCAATCCAAACAATGATAGTTTACCATCAGGATTATTGGCACAATATTTATTTGCAAATCCAAATAATGAAATTAATAACTACCCTAAACCTTTTAAAAACTATATCTCAAAAGAAGACGAAATTCGGAAAATTGACACTTTAGATAAACATAGAGAGGTTTTAAAGCAATCAATTGTATACGCACAAAAAAAAGTGATTATAGTTTCACCATATATTAGAAAATCAGCAATTATAGCAGATGATTTAATCAGTTTAATAAAAAATCATTCTCTTAATAAAGAAATTATTATTTACTATGATATTGATGGCAATTTAAATGATAAAGCATATATGGAGTTTATTATAGTTTCAAGAAAACTACATAAGTCTGGAGCTTCATTAAAGCCAATAGAAAACCTTCATTCTAAATTAATAATTATTGACAACTTAAGATTGGTTGAAGGATCTTTTAATTGGTTGTCTTCACATAGAGTGAAAGATAAATATATTAGGTATGAAACCTCCATTATATATAGAGGTGAAAGAGTTGCGCAAATTTCTAATGATTTAGAGTGTACTCTTAATAAGCATCATCAAAAATCATTAAGTAGTAGTTTGTTGAATTATGAAATAAAATCTTTTATAAATAAAAAAAATGAAATTCATGAAAATCAAATGTAGTGCTTAAACATACTGTCTATATGATAAATTCTATATAGTCTGTGTTTACAGGGTGAGCTTCTGTCTCCTTCCAGTAGGCATGTATAGATAACCATAGCCCATAAAGTGTCACGTTCACTCCAAGTTTCAATTAATATTGGAGTTATTATGAGCCAACCTTTAACACTATATTCATTAAGTATCGAGCTTGATGAGTGACGTAAGAATCGAACTAAACAAGGTCGCTTACCTGATAATATTTGGGCTAAGACTTTAAAGTTGTTAGAAAACCATTCTATGGCTGAGGTTAGTCGTGAGTTACGTATTAGTCATGAACAAATCCGCAATAAGTTAAATCACCAAGATGTACAGAGTGTTGTGTCTTCAACTCCTTTTGTTGAGATGAAATCTCCATCCATTGTGAGTTTCCAATAATTGTGTATAGATAAATTTTCTATTCATGGTGACTGTAGGGATACGGATTTGTTAGGTTAGTCCTTCCAGTAAGCAATCATAGCAGCTGGAAGGACACGAAAGATTTCAAGGTTAAAATTAACTCAAACAAAATATGATAAACATAGTTTTTCAGGCAAAATGCTTCCGTACCACTCCAGTAAGAATGTATTAAGGTATTTTTTCTATACACATCGACGGGAAGGACACTAAGTATCGCTATTATTTATCAATCCTTTTGTACTGTAGGTATAAAGCTGTTATCAGGGCAATTGAAAAGCTAACAACGAGCGCGATCATTGCATGCCTATAGTCAACACTTGAGTAATGATGAGGGCTTGTAGCACCTAATACTAGAAAATATCCAATAAGTGATACAGACAGGGAGCTTAATCCCACTAAAATAGTATTTAGAAATCCAGATGCTGTACCAACAAGATCTTTTGGTGTAATGATACCAACAACATCATATCCTAGTAGGAATCCAGACGTTGAAAATCCAACTATAAAAATAAGAGTTTCACCAAGGTATTTTACATCTGGAATATTTATAAATGCAAGAGAAGACAATACACCAACCGTGGATATAAAACACATAGCACTAGTTTTAGTTCTAAATAATTTAGTAACAAAGCCAATAAACAGGCTGCCTAAAAGGCTGCCAAAATATAGGAATGAAGCCATAGCGGCAGCTTTTACTGAAGTTTCATGAAATACTATTCCCATATAGCTGGCTCCCCAAAGGGCACCGAAACCTGCAAGAGTAAAATGCATGCAGCCTACGTATAATCCTAACAACCAATAAACAGGTTTTGAAATTATTTTGTTAAAAGACTTAATCGAGACAGGGTCTTTTTTAATATTATTGTTTTTGATAAAAACAATCAATAAAACTAAAATTATACAGCCTATGCCAGATATTAGTACCTGTGCATCACGCCAGCCATGAGAGTCAATATATATAGCTAAGGGTTTTTGTGCAAAAATAGCCCCTAGTATGCCAAGAAAATTAGTAAGACCAGATAGAAGAATAAATTGTCTTTGTGGGAACCATGAATGGATTAAAAATAGTGTCGACACGAATGCAAAAGCAGAACCACAACCAATCATGAAGTAACACAATTTAAATACCCAGACTGTATGTGCTTTGGAAATTAGAAATGAAAATATAATACAGACAATGCACGCTATAACTACAGGTAGTTTAGGTCCAATGCGATCGGCTATATAGCCTACTGGGATTTGAAGTGCGGCATAGCTGTAGAAATAAAATGCAGTCATGCTCCCTAAACCAAATGCAGTTAAATCCAAAGTCTGCATTAATTCGCTTGCCATAACTGATGGAGATACGCGAAGTAAAAATTCGTATAAATAAAATAAAGCTGATACAAACCATACTACCCAGCCATAATAACTTTTATTTTCTGTTTGCATTTTCAAGGTCCTATACCGTATATATATAGACTAGCACAAGATTAACATTGTTCATGATTTAAGCTAGGTCACATATTTGAAGGACATAAAAAGTTTGGTGGGAGTGTAGCAAAGATCATGAATTGCGGGCAGCAATAGGAAGTAGAGTTAGGGGTACTGGTTGCCCATATTGCGCAAGGGGAATAGGCTAACTGCATATGGCATTTATTCGTCTCCTTCTAGTAAGAGTGTATCGCTATAATTTTACTATACATAGCAACGGGAAGGAGACAAATAAACATATACGATAATTATTGTAAATCAGTTATTACATAGTAACTCTAACTATATCAAGTTTAAATTTATTCAATTTAATTACAAATAAAACAATATAATACACTGCCTCATAATAAAGATTAACAGATCATTGCGCATATAGAACTTTTATGTTGTAGTTTTAAAATATCGCACTAGAAAATTTAAAAACCACTTGGACATATCAATTCTATTTAAAATATCACATGCTCACCTTGAATGTTCCCTTTGATCACTATAACAAAAGTAGATTTTATCAATCAAACATAGTGCATTTAGAGACACTTTTTATTTTTTCGACTAATTCTTAGATTTTCAGTCATTTCATCTATTTTCACTTCATCTGCTCCAAGCAAAGTGTCTTCAACACTAGCTGCACTAGCTGCACTCGTCTGCACTTGACCTTCAACCTGAGCTGATTGTGTCAAAAAACAATTGCTTCCAGTCATTAAAGATCTGGCAATCAATGCACTCCCTCTTCCTGAAGAGTCACTACCTTTCTTTGAAAGGTCATTCCTTGCTGGTGTACAATATGATGGCAATCTACTATTGTTGCCATTACATCTTCGCTTTTTTGTGACTTGATTTTCAGTTTGAGGTGTGGAAAAAGTGCAATTTACTTGTTCTATTGTTCTAGCTGGACTTCCTGGTATGACAGTTTCTCTAGAATATGCTACAGATAATCTAGAGCTCTCTTCTCTAGTTAGTTGATTTGCATTAGCAACTAGCAACGCAAAAACCTCACGCCAGCGAACCTTCATTATATTTGTATACTCAGCATCATGTGCTGAAAATTCACCCATACAAGACCATTTAGGTGAAGCAGACTCAAATTGTAAATATTTATCAAGTGCTGCTGATGACGCAGTTTTACTATCTACTCTAAGCACTCGCTCCTCTCTGAGAAAATATTCTTCTGGATTTAGTTCTTTGTCAAAACGCCAAAAACATATCCCTGGTGTTAAGGTATGTTCATATGCATCATTTTTATCATTTTGAGTTATCCCCTGAATCCCATCACTCCTCAACAGATTGCGCTGATATTGCTCAAACTTTTCAAATCCTGCATCTCCAAGTTTAAGTCTCAAGTGATCTTCGTATTTAGATACATTTGCATATTTATCTGATACCCAACTCTCCATAGGAATGATAAGGTATTCATCACGAATAACCTCTTCAGTTTGAAATGCTAAGATTACTGCTTGAGCACAGCGTAGTCCTCGACTACTTGCTCTTTCTTCATCTAGTTTTACAGGAGCATTACCTTGCATGGTTCTGCATGCATATTTAATTATGTTATAAAAATTGTCATTGTATCTCTGTTTGGCATACTGAAGTTGTTCTGTAATACCAGTTCTAGGGTGAGATAAAGCAGCTATATCTTGAACCTGCATCGCTAGTTCAGCCCTTCGGTGATCATAAGGTACTTTAATTTTGCTCCATGCTGACATTCGGTATAAAGCATTTAATGCCAAATCAGAGTCATTACAACGGTAAACTTTATAATTACCTCCAATTAGGCTTGTCACAGCTACAGATTGATGCCTGCCAGTTGTCGCATGTATAATTTGAGGGATTGTAAGAATAGGCTCACATCCTGGACGAGAAGCATAAGAACTTACTCCATCGTCATATATTTTTAAAAAAACCTTAAACATGGACACATGTTCACCATGGCCATTGTAGTCAAGATCAAAGATAATATCCCCAGGATTTAAATCATTTATTTTCATTGTTTTTCTCTCATATTTATTTTTTCATATACGATATATGCAAAAGTTTTTTGTGTTCCCAACAGTATAAAAGTTAATACGCACTATGGATTCACAAGGATAACCCTCACCTCAACAGCATCTTAACTCTAAATTAGGGTAATATTATTTGTAGCTATATAAGATACATTTTAGTATTTTTTATTTTGTAAATTATTTTTTCTATAATAGCGAAAACTTATTATAGGCAACATCAACAGCAATAAAATACTTATTAATATTGTTCGGTAAACCGTTGCAGAGCCAAAGTTGAAATGTGACGGAGGAATATATACGATAAAAAAACTAAATATACATGCAGCAATTCCAATAGTAGTAACTAGTTTCAACTTAGGAGCCTTATAACCTCTCACTATCTCTGGTTTAGATTTACGCAATTTAATTACAGCCAAAAACAACATAACATATTGGATCATCGTGAATTGTGAAGATACTGCGATCATCATCCAGATAGCACTGCTACCTTCATAGTTTAAAAATAACATCGTTAGTGCACTGCCAATGATCACCTGTAAAAGTAATAATGCTACAGGCACATCATGCTTATTTGTTTTTTTTAGCCACTCAGGAAAAAAGCCATCTTCCGCAACGACCAACATACCTTTTGCAGGTCCAACTGTCCAAGTATTAATAGCTGCTATAGAGCCAATGAATAAGAACAAGGCCATAATCATGCTGAAGTTTTTCAAATTGAATTGTGTAAAAAAAACATCAAAAGCTTGTAACAACCCTGATGCTAATTGAATATCCTTCTGTGGTACTACTATCGCAATAGCTAAAGTTCCTAAAATATAAACTGTTAGTATAATAACGGAAGCTATTGCAAGTGCTTTTGGATAGTCATTTTGTGGATCTCGTGCCTCTCCCACATGAAATGCAGCAAGTTCAACGCCTGAAACACTTAAAAGAATTCCAGAAAAGATCACTATATTATCAAGCTTAAATTCTGGAATAAATGATGACCAAGAAACATCTATCTGTAATTTATTCCCGGCAAGATACCAAGATACAGCTAGTAAGACTATTACTATTGCTGGAAATATAGTTCCAAGTGTCACACCAATAGTACTAATATAGCTTGAGGTTTTTATACCAGCAAAATTAAGTAACGTTGCCCCCCAAAAAATAACTAAAATACAACAAACAATAAATGATTTTGATTCAATTGCTCCTGGTATAAATGGCTCAACCATATATGCAACCATTGCGGCTGTAAAAGCTAAAATGGCTGGGAACCAAGCAATGCTTTCCATCCATGCGGACCAAAGAGTAAACAGCCCCCAATTTGGACCAAAGGCTTCCTTTACCCAAGCATAACTGCCACCTGCTTTAGGCCAAGTTGAGGCAAGCTCTGCAGTAACTGCTGCTGTAGGAATAAAAAATATTAATGCAGCAATAATGAAGTAAAAAATTGAAGAAAAACCATATTCAGCTGATAAAGGAAGATTACGTAAGCTAACAATAGCTGCAACCGTTATCATTGCTAAAGAAAATTTTCCCAAAACTTTTACTGACATCGGTATTTATCCCTATATAAAAAAAGACATGCAAGCGTATCTAAATACACTTGCATGTCTATCATAGTCCAAAACTCGGACTGCTTATTTAAGCTGGAGATGCAGCTGCAGTAGAACCATTCTCTACGTGCGCAACTTCTCTTGCTTTCCTTTCTAGGCCTTCATTTACTCTATAGCTTAGCTTTTTAACAGCAAAAACCCACAATAGAGCAACGACTGCAAACACAACAAAGGCAGTTGGTGCAATTAAGACTACATTACTTGTTGCCATAAAGGACAATAGTAAACTTTGCACAAATGCTCCACCAGCTTTGCCTGCTCGACCGCCAATAACATCTACCGCGGCTTTACCCTTAGTTTTCAACTCTTCACTCAAAGGTATATATGCCATCTCTTTAGTTGGATCAAACAATGAATATTTGATAGATTTGGACATAACAACAATAAATGCTCCAAGGAACGTTGCCGCTGCCACTGGATTCGTTGCGAAAGATTTCAAAACAGAACTGACCATATCTCTAATCATTTCAGAGTCAGTAGAACTAGATAAAATGAAACAGAAGAATAAGCTACCACCGACAAGAATAACTATTGGAGTTATAACTGCAGCTTTAAACCAACTCATGATCCGTAACACTTTTGAACCAATGAATAAGCTGAAAATTATAGTTGCAATTCCTGTATAGAATGAAAAATCACCCATAAAAGCAGTATAAGCACCTTCATTACCACCATGGTATATCTTTAACTGTTCTTTCCATTGTACTTCCAAGAGGTTAATTGTAACCCCATAGGCCATAATCAAAAGAGCAATTAAGCCTAGCTCTGGTGAACTCATAAGTAATTTAATACTTTCACCTAAACCTGGTTTCTTCTTCTTCTTCTTTGGTTTGCTATCTAATGCAGCTTCATCATAATATTGAGGATCATTTAGAACCGATGTATGCATCCATCTAT
The DNA here is from genome assembly GCA_018703155.1 of Francisellaceae bacterium. Classification (GTDB taxonomy): domain Bacteria; phylum Pseudomonadota; class Gammaproteobacteria; order UBA6186; family Azoamicaceae; genus JABJGS01. The sequence goes on from JABJGS010000079.1 coordinate 37,129, forward strand.
AAGTCCACATAGCTAGAACACCCATAATGACAACCATAGCCATCATGAAATACAAGGAATACTGCCAAGTATTATCAGGGAAATATTCGCCAAGGCCACCTGAACAAAATTTAACTGCTTTGCCAGAAAAAATTAAGGCAAGGTTACCAATTACAACAAATAAGCCGTAAAAACGTTTGGATTCACGCATTCTTGTAACACGGTTAGCAAACTGCCAAAACATTAAGGCAATCATCGCACTACCCCAGATTTCAGCTAGGATATAAAACAGTGAATAAGCCCAATAACCATAAATGTTAATAAATCCACTCAATCCAGGAGCTGCTTTATGCATAGCTGCTAATGATTCTGCACTTGGATGTAATAACTCAAGATTAGGATATATAAAGAAAGCAAAAGCACCAAAAAACACCAAAAATGGTGTTACAACCGCATAAAATACATTTTCTCGGCTTAGTATATTAGTTAGTTTCGAATAAAAAATCACAAAAAGAATTGCTGCAGGAGTCACGCAGTAAAACTTTAAGAATGGTATTACACCAGCACCAGCTGCGTTAACAACCAATCCATCCTTTGTATCTCTTAGGACAGTGTAATTAAATAGGATGCAAAACATTATAAAACCCATAGGCAAGAATTTTTTAAGTTCTTCATTGTGAATAGGCCAAAACATTTTACGCCAGCCAGTAAACTCTTCGGTTTGAGAAAGGCTATTCATTTGTTAGTCTCCAAAATAAACTTTAATATAATATACGCGCATTCTAATATCTATGTTACCTAACCACAAGCCCATTCCATAAAATTAGTTTGTTAACAATCAATATATGTCAAAGACAATAACGTGCATACTCACTTCAACTTTAATGAAAATTGTTATTATGTATGAATTCCCTATTATATTATTCTATCTAAAAATTTCAGGAAAAATTATTTTCATACTTCATTCAAGTAATATCTATTGAACTAGCTAGACGCATAGTGTTAAAATGGTACTATCCCTGAATTTATTAGAAAAAACATATGGAGCTAACTAAAGCAGCAGTATTAGTACCCATTGTCATTAGTAAAGATAATGATCCCAAAGTCCTGTATACAGTTCGAACAAATAGTGTTCCCCAGCATAAAGGTGAAGTGTGCTTCCCTGGCGGCCGTTTAGAAAGGCACGATCTTAATATTAGGCAAGCAGCTATTAGGGAAACAGAAGAAGAAATTGGGATCTCAAGAGACAAAATAACGATAATTGATGAACTAGAGGGTTGTTCAACAGCATCTGGATATATAGTTCGGCCAGTTGTGGCTTTAATTCGTGGGAAGTTTGAAACACAACTATGCCCTAGAGAAGTTGCAGATATTTTCTATATCCCATTACGCAAACTCATACAGCATAAAACATCTAACCAGTATAACAATTCTAACGATAAAAATATTTATGGCCCTAGAATCCAATATAATCAACACACAATATGGGGAGCTACAGCAATTATCACTTATCAACTTCTTGATGCCATTGCCACTGCCACTGCAACTGATGTCTCAATATATAATTTCCATGAGATGTTAGAGAATTAAATATATTAGGCATAACTTAATTGCTTCTCAGAAACCTCTACTAAACGGCTTTGTAGCGGAAAATATAATACTGACACATACCTTTTAGCCTTTATATTATTCTGCGCAAGACTAACATAACGTGATAATTGCCCTTTATATTTATCCAGCTCAGCAGTTAGCTCTTCGTTCTTGCAAGTTTTATAATCGATAATCCAACAAGTACCATCGTCAATAATTATTCTATCAACTATACCTTGGATCACCTCTGAAGATTTTGTTTCCATTGTTAACTGCCACTCAGATGCACACCAATCATGTTCATCTGATAATATCCATGCTCCACGCTCATCTTGAATAGTATTTAATAAAGCAGATTTCACAATCTCTGCTCCTTTGCTAGCATTATTAGCATCATGACCTTTAGCTAAAAGACAATTCTTCCAATATGACCACATGGATGTAGTGGTTAGTTTATCATAAAAAAACATAGGTTTTTGTTGACTCATAGATATTGTATACAACATTTGATGTACCATGGTCCCAACATCTTGATTCCAACTAGTATCTTGTTTACTAGCATAATCAAGACTATCATCACTTTGACTAATAATTTCTTTACTGTTCATTAAATCTAATGTGATTTTTTCATTTGATAATGTGGTCAATTGAAATGACTTGGGTGACTCAACAAGCTCAATATTTTCTCGAATATATTTAAAACTATTAAGCTCCAAATAACTCCATAGCATATTTTGAAAAGTTCCTGATTTGGGCTTTGTCTCAACTACAGAGCCCATTAATTCTATAATGCTTTTTGCCCTAGTCAGTGCAACATATAGTAATCGTATATTTTCATTACTTCTTTTTTCACTTTGAATATATTCTAAATAGCGCAACACCTCATTATCTTCAACCTGTACTGTTGCATTAACATGTAATATTGACTCATCAAGTTCAAGTACTCGTTCTTGATGCCAACGCATTATTGATTTCTCATCAGAACGCCCCATATAATTCAAGCCTGGGATAAAAACTATGTCAAACTCAAGGCCTTTAGCTTTATGGATAGTCATAATATTTATCGGATTTTCATCTGTAGCAAGAATTTTATCTGCAAACATATTTGATATTTTAGTTTCAAGGTATTCAACATCATATATAAAGTTATTATCTTGTGACTGTTGTAAAAGATTAAAGACTAACTTTATATCTTCTAGTTGATGCTCAGATTTTAATGTCTGTAAACCACCCAATTCTACCCATAATTTATAGAGCCAATTTCCAAACTCCATATCTCCTTGATATGAGAAACACTTAGTTAAAATCAAGCACAGCCTTTTAATACGCTTCTGCCCATATTCAGATAAATTATTTATAATATCTTCGCTTTGTATTATGACCCAAATACTTTCATCAATACGATGCTCAGCAAGTATTGTAAGATCAGGTAGCTCAATACCACAAAAAGTTGAACGCAACAAAGAAAACCAAGCTATATCATCTCCCCAATGATTAACAGCTCTAAATAAAATAATAAAATCTTGGATCCAAGGCCTTTTATAAAGGCTTTCAATGTTAATGCCTAAATATGATATATTACTTTCTTGCAAGGCAAGTAGAATATGAGGAAGTTGTGTTCTTGAACGAACTAATATCGCAATAGATGCACTAGGTAAAGTTTCTTTATATATTAGAATTCGTTCTGCGATAGCAATACTTTCATCTTTAGTTCCAGTAAATAATGTCGACTGTATGGATGAGTTGCAAATTTCATTGTCAATTTTATTTGCCACTGATGAGGAAAATTTAACTTTTGATGTTCCCAGATCATCATATGAAGAGAAACATTTTCCCATGCTAGCATTAACCCACTTTACTAAAGTGGCATATGATCTAAAATTAGTTGTTAATGTTAATGGTTTAAGCTTGATTCTCCCAAGACCTTGAGCTCTGATCCGTAAATACATTCCAACATCAGCTTGGCGAAACCTATATATAGACTGCATTGGATCACCAACTAAAAATAATGTTCTTCCATCATTATATTCCCAACCTGATATTAGTAACTCAAGCAATCGGATCTGGGTTCTTGATGTATCCTGAAATTCATCAACTAATATATGATTTAATTTTGCATCTAGTTCTAAATTTAAATCAGTAGGGTTATCTTCATCTCCAAGGGCTAAAATGGCTGAGATCAACATTTCAGTAAAATCTATGGCGCCATAACTCTTAAATAACAACTGTAAATGAGCAACTAATTTTGGCAATAAATTTTTAATTGCCACTTTAAGGTTATATTGAGCAATGCCTTCATTCATATATGGTAAATACATTAATTTATTTAAATAAAATGACGATTTAGTATCTGATTTCACAAAATCAAGCACTTGCATCATTGCTTGTTTTTTATACGCAAATGTACCTTGTTCATCTTTAAGCGTAGGCTTGATAAATCCTTGATTCTTATTTACAGTTTTCCTTGTATTACCTGAACTAGTTATAGTTAAATTTGCTATGAACTTCCAAGCTTGCAAGCTATCATAATTACTATCTGGCCAGATAAACTTGTCATCAAAATGGAATAGATCTGCAAACTCCAAATTAAGGTTTTGTGCTGCGTAATAAGCTAATTCTGGCAGTAACTGCAATCCCTCTACGGATTTTATATGATTTGAAATATTAGCAAGCTCCGCCTCCACAATGATTTCAGCACTACAGTTAGATTCACTATCTTCCTGAAATATAAGAGGAAGCCATTGTTCTCTAGTTGTCAGAATACTCTTAAACATTTTAGACATTTGCTTCATATTATAGTTATGCACTTTAGCAATAGTTTTATAGTCTTCTGTACTATGAACATCCATAGTGAAATTTGCTACAGCTTCTTCATATATCTTATCTGCATCATCTAAGATTGATGGCGCAACACCGTACTTGATTGTCACAGGAAATTTGGCAATTATTTTTGCACACAAAGCATCTATTGTATGTATTTTCAGTCTTGATGGGTTTTGAATTATATTCCATCCTAATTCTTTATCTCGTTTCAATACTTTTTTTGCTAACTTTATAGTGAGTTGTTCATATTGGTCATCAGATGAAATGTTATTTTCTGCATTCAATAACGCATTAACTATCCGTTGCTGCATTTCATGTGCAGATTTTTTTGTAAAAGTTATAGCCAAACATTCTTCTGGATAAGATCTAGCATTTGCAAGCAAAGCTAGCATACGTTGAACTAAAAGCCCAGTTTTACCAGACCCTGCAGGAGCCTGTATTATATAAGATCCATTAATATCCAAAGCTTGCGAACGCTCTTTAGAATCAATCAATGTTTGCATAACAAACATCCCTCCTACACAACAATCGTAGTTCACAAATTCTGCATGTGGCCTCACCATTTACTGGATTTATTTTGGCTTCAGCACTAGTATATTCCTTAGCAATTATTTCTAGCTTATCTTTCCATTGTTCTTTTAAGGAGTCCCAGTTACACTCACCTTTAATTTTATTATTAAAATACTCTACTTCTTTAGCTCCTGGGTATAAGTCTTTATTGGTAACGATACCTTTAAATTCATAATGGGCGTTCTTAAAACTAGCAACCACTACCCCTACATTTTGCTCTTCTGAAATTAAAGCATATATCGGTAATTGAGGCTCTCTAATTCTATTACCAAACCAACCATGTGGATCCACTGTACCAGTTTTATAATCGATAATGGTATAGCTTCCATCTACACCTTTATCAATTCTATCTAACCTAATGTTAAATGATAAATCAGACAAATTCACTTTCTTTTTCTTTTCAATTGCAACTACAGAAAATTCAGATCTTTTCCTTTCAAAAGAAATCCAATGATTTATATTTTCAACTAATCTAGCTCTTTCAAATTCAATAAGGCTATTTAACATACTATTATTGTTTTTTTGTATGAATTCTTGTAACCATTTATCTACCGTAACTTGTACTATCTTTAGTTGTGCTTCTTTACTCAATTGCAATAGTTGTTGTTGATTTTTCAAATGCTCCCAAATATCAGCTAAAACATTATGAAGTAACTGCCCATGTTCTTTTGCACTGACACCATAATTTAAATCTTCTATCTTATTACACAACAGCCGATGTCGCGCATACCCCCTAAATGAACACCATGCTTGATCTTGTAATATTTGTACCCCCTGCCTAATATTTTTAGTTGCAAGTCTAATACCTTTATCATCAGTATATTTTTGGACTTCTACAGTTATAATATCCGTGCAAATCTTAACAAGATTTAGTTCATTAACGGTCATCTTGTTAATGTCAGTTATTAGTTTACTACCTCTAACTTCCAACTCCTTGATGGTCCGTGCATATGAAAATATAGCTTCTTTTTTTGGTGTTTGTTTAAACGAGTCAGTGATTTGTAGTGCTACACTATATTCACGAATGCTTGTAGATCTAGGTAAATTATATTTTTTTTGTATTATGCTAGGAATGAATGGATTAGGATCAGGTTCTTGTGGCCAAACTCCCTCGCTCATACCAGTTACCCATATTCGATCAAAAGGCACTCCAGATGCTTCTAAAAGCCCCAAAACATGAACTTTTGCATTATCAGTTTCTGGTAAGAAAGGAATATTAGCCACTACATATTTTAATTTTTCAATCGCCGCATCTAAACTAGATAGTCCTATAATTTGGTTAAGACTCTTATACTCTATTAGTGCCAAGTTCCAACATGCAAGAATATCTGCATTCTTTTTTGAATTTTTAACTCCATCAGGCCAACCTAAATCTACTAGTACAGTTTTAAAAATTTCCACCCACTCAATTACTGAATGTTTTTCCCCAAAAAATCTATTTTTGGTCAACACTAGATGTAAGCTTTGTAGCCACCCCTCATCTTCTTTTTGTAAATAATCATCAATATAATCAATTAAGGTTTGTTTTTTTATGACACCTTGACAAAAACCTCTCAATTCTTTTTCAAATTTGGCTTTGCTAGCTTTAGTAGAGTACGCATCTTTAATATTGTGACAATGACGAAGCCAATAACTTAAGTCTGAAAATGCAATAGTGTCTAAAATAAGTTGAATTGAACTTAAAGCATCCTTAACCAATGGGTAACTTGATAAAGATTGTGGTGCTGATATATTTATTTTTTCAGCAGCAAAATATTTATGCATAATGTTTGCTACTTCTCTCCTATAGGTGGCTAGATCTGGAACAACCACTGCAATCGAGTCATCACTATTATCACTATGATACTTAGCCCAACGGGCGGCATGATCCCACTCATTCTCTTGAGTATTAAGTTCTAGATGCCAGTTATTTATCTCATGTGTTGCATACAATTGTTGATTACAAATTCCACTTTTTGCAAAGCTATCTATTAACATCTGCAGTAATGGAGCAATCTCATTAAAACCAAATAAAATTATTTCATTAAACCAAAAAATATTATTATCGAATATTGCCAAGCTGGATGATTCAATAATATCTTCTTCATCTATAAGTTCGAGCTTTTCCAAGGCACTTATATAATCTTCATACCAATCTATAAACACCTCAGTGTCATTGTTCATATACGAAGAAAATTCAGTTACAGGTATACGCCATGACTTTATGAACTTGATCGCTTGTAATACTTTATCCGCGGTGCTTGAAGATTTAAGTAACCCACTATTGTGAATAGAGTTTTCTATTATTTTTTGAATAAGAATATGTTGCTGTGTGCTTGAAATAAACATCTTTGGTATTAGACTAGAACCAATATGTTGATAGTATATCTCTTTAACAAAATCATTTATGGGTTGCACTTGGTAGCGTTCTTTTCTTTGGGCTAAATTATCAGAAATGAAACCTGCCAGTCTTCGATTTGGGGTAATAATGATTTTTCCATCTAGAGAACAACTTAACATTTACCGCTCACGAACCATATTATCATTTGGTAACTTTTCTTTCTCGTTCTTATAATTATAGCTATCACTTTCCATTTTAGCTTTGATCAACGGTGAAATTGTTAACCCTTGAACCATTATTGAGAATAAGACTACAGCATATGTTACTGAGACCATGAAATTATGGTACTCACCCTGTATACTAAGAGCGAGGGCAATAGAAATCCCTCCACGTAAGCCACCCCAGGTCATAATGATTAAAATAGCACTATCAAAACGCCTATTTTGATTTAAGAACGATACAGGCAAAGAGATACTTATCCACCTTGCTGCCAAGGCTATAATAATTGCGGCAATAGATGCCATTGAGGTCTCAAAATCAAAGCTTATACTAATAAACTCAAGGCCAATTAATACAAATAATATAGCATTCATGACCCCATCTATTAACTCCCAAAAACTATCTATTCTGACTACAGTTTCTTTAGTCATTTTACCTTTATTCATTGAAGAACCAATAATAAGACCAGCTCCAGCCATTGCTATAGGCCCTGACACATGCAAAACGGAATGAGCCAAAGTGTAACCACCAGTAACAACTGCTAATGTTAAAATAACACCAACATCATAGTCATCAATGGTTTTTAACAAATATGAAGTTAACAGACCCAAAACAACGCCCAATAACCCTCCACCAATTCCTTGCTTTACAAAGCATAAAAATATATTAGTGGGACTAATTTGCTGTTGCGCACCTGTGGCAATATTTAGAGCAATTACAAATAATACAATTCCCATCCCATCGTTAAATAATGCCTCTCCTGCAATTTTAATTTCTAAAGGTTTTGGTACTTTCAAGTGCTTCAAAATTCCAATTACTGCGATTGGGTCCGTAGGTGAAATCAAAGCACCAAAAACAAAGCAATATGACATCGGTATACCGATATTAAACATTGTGGTCACACCATGCATTGCGTAACCAACAAGGATTGTTGAAACTATTACACTTACTGTAGCCAATAAAATAACTAGCAATTTATATCTTGATAATTCTAAGCCATTTATATGCAGTGCCCCAGCAAAAAGCAAAAAACTTAGCATCCCTTCAAGAAAAGTTTCATCAAAACTTATACTATCAATAAAATCTTGAGCGATATCGTTTAATTCAAAGCCAATCTTACCGCTAATTGTGACAAACAATGAGAGAATTAGTGAAACCAGGGTTACTCCAACGGATGTTGGTAACTTAATAAATTTAGCATTAATGTAACTTGCTATTGCTGTAAGAGAAACTAATGATGCAACAATTTCATATCCTGTCATCTATTCCCCTTCATTGTTACAAATCTACGAGCTTGTTTATGCTATCATAAACTCATCCATATAACATTTAACATTTTTTCTAACTTAATAGCAGATAAGGAACATTATGCTATCTAATAACTTTGATTGTTGCTCTATTTTACAGCCACAACCAAATTTCAAGCTTATTGGCCATCGTGGTTTTTCCGGTCTACGCCCAGAAAATACTATGGCTAGTTTTAAGCATGCTCAAGAGATAGGATTGAATTGGATTGAGTTAGATGCCAGATTAACAAAATGTGATAATTGGGTTATCTTTCATGATGACACTCTTGAAAGGTTCACTGGTAGCCAAGATTCTATCGAAGATTCAACACTTTCGGATCTGATTAAACTTGATTTTGGTAGTTGGTTTGACACAAAGTACAAAAATGAAAAAATTGTAATGCTGCGAGAAATCCTCTCTTTTGCTGCGCAAAATAATATTTTCATTAACCTTGAAATCAAACCATCGAATAAAATTAAAACCTCTAGATACGCACAAAAACTTATGCGATTTCTGGCCAATACTATTGCTAACAATCAGCCATATCCTCTAGTTTCCAGCTTTGATACAGCTCTTTTGGTGGAACTACGCAAACTATCAGAAAACTTACGACTTGGATATTTAATTGAAGAATTTGATAATGAAGTTTGGACAAATATTAATAAATATCATTTTTCAACTTTAAACTCTGATACAGATACTACAGAGCATGAGCATATTCAAAAAGCTAAAAGAATGAATATTCCATCCCTTGTTTATGTAGTAAATGATTTTGAGAGAGCTAAAGAATTATTTAACTATGGTGCTTGCGGTATATTTACTGATAGAGCTGACCTAATAATAGAAGGCCTGAAATCTCAATCTCCAGAATCGTAATTTATATGATGGATACCTTCCTAATTTTTATTGTGTTTATTAATAGTTAAACCTAGCAATGAGATTAGTTGCCAAACCAACTGATTATAATTTTAAACCCATTTTTATAAAGAGAATTGAAAGTTAGTAATTGCTAGACTAACCTTAAATCAAGACAGTGTTTTTTAACATAGGTTATTAGCAGATGCTAAATGTTAAAGATTTAGAAATTCCTTATTATGTTCCAGGCTCATCACAGACAAATTACTTAAAGAATTTAAGTTTTGAGCTCAATCCCAATGAAGTTTTGGGTATCGTTTCACGCAACCAAGTTAGTAAGCCAGCCCTTCTTGCTTGCCTGCTTCAAAACCAAAAACCATTATCAGGCTCTATTTCCATAGGAAAGCAAAATTTAAACCTGCTAAGTGGTAAACCGTTGCGGCAAGCAAGATCTTTAATAGGTTATGTTTCTTGCGAAAACGACTTGCTTAGTGGACGTTCCGTCCTTGAAAATCTAGAATTACCTCTTCGATTTCGAGGACTCAAGCGTAGTGAGATTTCACATTTAACTACGCCACTAGTAGAGTACTTCGATTTACATGAAATTTTGCGTAAACGGCCAAGAAATTTAAACAACTATGAAATAACTAAAGTTAAGATTGCTAGAGCCCTTGTTAATAAACCCAAAGTTCTTATTATGGATGACATAACAAGTAACCTTGACATCAAAGGCACTCAAAATATTATTAGTAAGTTACGCCACATGCGCAGGAACTACGACAAAGCTATTGTTATGTTCACTCAAGATATTGATGCCATTAAATCCATTTGTGATGAAGTATCAGTTTTACACAATGACCAAATAATGAGCGAAGGCAATACAGCTCAATTTATTGTTAATCCCAAGCACATTTGTAGTCAGGATATAATTAAAAGCTTTGCTAGAGCAGAACTACCATGGGCAATTCGTAAACGACTTAAGAGCCAATCTGCAAATGGTCTTAATGCTATAGTTAGAACCGCATTTATCGACGCAATTGCTCCTGAAACAATTTTATCACATATAATTGATAACTTTGGTATCAAGATTAACATAATAAATTCTTATTCAGAGCTAATTCAAAACTATGGTTGTCACGTTTCATACATAGAATTAATTGGTAATGAACAGCAAATTGAATTATCAATCGACCATTTAACTCAAAATCGTCTTTACACAGAGGTGCTAGGATATGTTACATGACATTGCAAACGCGTTACTTGAAACTATATACACAGTACTAATTGCAAGCATCCCTGTTACTATACTTGGTCTTTTAATAAGTGTCGCTCATGTTAGTTTCAAACATCAGGACTTATATCAAAATAATGTTGCTGCAAAGTTATTAGATATGATAGTTAACACATCATTTAAACTGCCATATTTTGTTCTTATAATTGCATTTATTCCTTTTGGCAAAATGATGGCAAATATATTCCAAAGTAATATTGCCGCCATTATCCCTATAGTATTAGCAACTTTACCGGTATTCATTCATCACACATCAAAGTCTTTGCAAAACACACCTGATGCCTTACTAAGCATGGCTATTACAAATGGAGCTTCAAAAGTACAATTAATCCGTAATATTATCCTCCAAGAAGCTAAATATGACATCATCAAAGCTTATGGAACAACTTTGATAGCAATTGTGAGTTGTTCTACTATAGCTGGTATCGTTGGTGTTCAAGGACTTGGTAAACTTTTAGTTGAAAAAGGCTATAGAAATTTTGAAGCCAGTTATGTAATTGGAATTATTATAGCTCTAGCATTATTAAACCAAGTAATCAGCTCTGCAACCAATGAATTAAGCAAAAAATAACTTAGCTTTACAAATAATTATTATAAAAGGCTTTAATATTAATTAAAAACACTAGCATTTAATATAAAAGAATGCTGAGATCTTCAACTCTATTACTCACAAATTGTACAACATTTGTAATTATATCTTTTTTAAGGTTTCATACAGTAAATGGTTCTTCGAAAATAAGGAATGTTAAGATGGGACTTTATGAGCTGGCTGCTGGGTTTATAAGCCAAATGTCAATTGCAAGCCTTAACTTAGGGGCAGATGAAAAATTCAATGATTCCAATCAACAATTAGATAATATTAATCATCATGTAGAAAATTTAAATACTGAGTTTGTAAAATTGCAAGAGGAAGCTGATATTTTAACAGCCAATGATTTCAAAGAATTAATAACTAATGCTAAAAAATCTTTCACCGATTTATATAGTACAATTTCTCAGATGGACGAGTTATTCGAAGGAATAAGAGAATATTCCATTAAAATCAGTGAGCATACTGAGAATAATACAAAGACCTGTAATGAGTATATGGCAGCATTAAATATACGTTATGTTAAATTTCAAGAGTTAAGAGTTTCATGTCATAACAATTATGCTACGGCCAAAAGAAGTGTTGCTAGAATTAGTGAGCCTTTGAAAATAGCTCAAAAACAAAAAAATCTCTCTGATGAACAGTTACGTGAAACACAAGATCGAGCAGCTCAAGAATTACGTGACCAAGAAGCTCGTACAGCTCAAGAATTACGCAAACAGGAAGAACGGTCAGCACAGGAAATGCGTGAAAAAGAAAGGCTCGCCAAGATTGAAGAGGAAGAATTTATTCGAGAATACGATATTATTGGCAATGAAAGTGATGAATTCGATATAAAAGAAGATGGCCTCTCTAAACCTAAAAAAGAAGACCCAACATCCACACCTAAGGTTTCCAACTGGCTTTGGTAAAGCTACTTATAGTTATAACCAATTAAATATCACTTGGCTCTACTATTATCATATCTAATGAGAGTCTACATTACGTCTGGTTAACCATTAAATTTTGACATTCACGATTAAAATCCATTATTACAGCAAAAAAAATCACATACTTGCAGTTTATCTTAGATATATCATCGAAATTTGCATAATATATAGTTAATAGTTAGAATCTCAAAACATGCCTACCCGGAACACTTATGCGCTGGCTTTTTTGGTCTATAGCAAGTTTTTTCTACTTATATGAATTTATCCATAGAGTATTTCCTGGAATTGTAGTTCCTGAACTTATGGCTGACTTTAGAATAAGCTCTGCTCTTATTGGTCTAATCTCTGCTGCCTATTATTACTCCTATGCATTGTGCCAAATTCCTGTAGGTTTAATTCTAGATAGATTTGGTCCAAGACGCTCTTTAACTATTGCAGCACTTTTAGTTGCAAGTGGAAGTTTATTATTTTCTCATACAGATAATCTATCTATGGCTATATTCAGCCGCATAATTATTGGTATTGGATCTTCATTTTCTTTTGTTGGTTGCCTAAAAATAGCTACTGACTGGTTCCCATCAAGTAAACTAGGACTATTGGTAGGGCTAACTAATTTATTAGGAGTTACAGGAGCAATATTTGGTGGCAAACCTTTAGCTCATATTGTTGATGCCTTTGGCTGGCGTATAGTAATGTACACTTACAGTATTGTTGGTGTTGTTTGCTCGATCCTAATTTATTCTATAGTCCGTGATAAAAAGGGGTGTGATCTAAAAGTATGTCGCTCAAGTATAACTGAAGGCCTCTTCCTTACTGCTAAAAACCCATATATATGGTTATTCTCCTTTATTGCCGCGCTACTAGTCGTCCCGATTGCAACCTACTCTGAACTTTGGGGAACAACTTACCTTATGAATGAATTAGAGCTAGATAAACCACAGGCAGCAGCGATTACTACCATAACTTTCCTTGGCGTTGCCATTGGAGGACCTTTGATTGGTTGGGCATCAGATTACTGCAAATCTAAAGTAACCCCCATGCTATTTGGCAATATTGGAGCAATGTGTTGCTTATTAGCCATTCTATTTGGGCATATTGAAAACATGAATATACTTATGCTTACTCATATCTGTCTTGGTTTCTTCACTAGCTCAATGCTAGTCTGTTTTACAATTAACGCTCAGAAAGTCCCAGCACACTGTAGAGCTACAGCTATTGGTTTCACTAACATGATGGTTATGTCCTTTAGTACTTTCTTTCAAATAATTTGCGGCCAAATCATGGATCACTCACCTGCGGAAATTGAGTTTTTCGGCAACAAGCTAAGCAACTATCAGTTTGCCATGCTGCCTATTCTTGTTTGCTCTGTTATCTCACTAATAACTCTTTTAAATTTGTACAAATTCCATAGAGAAGTTTAGCTACAGATAAACTTGGAAAATTCCATAACTAAAAGTATAATTATACCAACTGTAATTCTTAGGGGATAAATGTGCGTATTTTTCTGATATTAGCTAGTATGCTAGTACCTGGCCTGTGTTTTGGCTCAAATGCTGACCAGCAGCGCTTTATGTTGGAAAATGCAACTGGACACTACCTAGCAATAACTGCCTTAGTTATATTCTGTCTAGCATATTCTCTTGTAATTTGTGAAGAGTTTATTCATCTACGTAAATCTAAACCAGTAACTCTCGCCGCGGGTATAATATGGGTTTTAGTTGCAATCATCGCTAAAGAGCATGGTGAATCTAACCTAGTTAACATGGCTATAAAACATAATATCTTAGAATACGGTGAATTATTTTTGTTCCTGCTATCTGCAATGACATATGTAAATGCAATGTCAGAGCGACAAATATTTTCTGCATTAAGATCTTGGCTAGTTAAGAAAAAGTTTTCTTTACGACAACTTTTCTGGGTTACTGGATGGTTAGCGTTCTTCATATCTCCTATAGCTGACAACCTAACTACTGCTCTATTAATGTGTGCAGTCCTCCTTGCTGTTGGCAAAAATAATAAAGCTTTTATTAGCTTGGGCTGTGTAAATATTGTTGTCGCAGCTAATGCCGGTGGTGCATTCAGTCCATTTGGTGACATAACTACTCTAATGGTGTGGCAAGCAGGTTTAGTACCCTTTACTACTTTCTTTGATATATTCATTCCATCAGTAGTCAGCTATGTGATCCCTGCACTAATTATGAGCTTTGCTGTTCCAGATGGACAACCAGATGGCGACTCTGATGATGTTAAAATGCTATTTGGTGCTAAAAGAATTATGGGATTATTTCTACTAACCATAGCAACGGCTGTTAGTTTCCATAACTTCCTTCACTTGCCTCCAGCTATTGGCATGATGACTGGTCTGGCATATCTTAAAATATTTGGATATTACCTTAAAATAAAGCAACAACGTGACCCAACCAACACAAACTTTGCAACAGGAACGCATAATAATAAATTGAAAAAATACGATATCCTGAGAGAAGTTCAAAATGCTGAATGGGATACTTTGCTATTTTTCTACGGTGTAATTCTTTGTGTCGGCGGGCTTGCAACAATCGGATTCTTAGAGGCAGTGTCATCAAGCATGTACCACGATCTTGGTAGCGCTTTGTCTTTATCTGAAGCTCACCTACAAACACCAGCCAATATTATTGTAGGTATTCTGTCTGCAATAGTTGATAACATTCCGGTGATGTTTGCAGTTCTAACAATGAACCCAAACATGAGCGAAGGCCAATGGCTATTAGTTACACTAACTGCAGGTATCGGTGGTAGCTTACTATCGGTTGGCTCTGCAGCAGGAGTAGCACTTATGGGTCAATCTAAAGGTATGTATACCTTCTTCAGCCACCTAAAGTGGACCTGGGCTATAGCAATTGGATATGTAGCTGGTATTGCATGCCATATATGGATAAATGCTCATGATTTCACTGTGAAAGTTTATACATGATTACCTATACAGTGGATCAAATTTTGAACCAATAACTTCTCTAGCCCTGTAGATTCTGGATCGAACAGTTCCTATAGGGCACCCCATCACATTAGCGATTTGATCGTAGGTCATCCCATCCACATCTCGAAGCTGAATTACAGTTCTTAATTCAATTGGTAATTTTTCAACCTCATGGTTAAAAATTGAATTAATCTCCTCACAAATTAACATTTTTTCCGGACTACTATATTCACTTATATCCTGCTTGCTAATGTTATCTAAATCCCTAACATCATAATCTAAATCAGGTAACTTTCGCCCATTAGCAATTAAATGATTTTTTGCTGTATTCACGGCAATGCGATATATCCAAGTATAAAATGAACTATTAAATTGAAATCGATCTAATGCCTTGTATGCTTTTATAAATGTCTCTTGTGTTATATCAAGAGCCTCACTTGGATCATGTACAAACCTGGTTACTACTCTTGCAATTCGACATTGATATTTTATTACTAATTCATCGAAAACAAGTGTATTGCCTTTTTGAAATTCTCTTATTATTTCATCGTCTTTCAATTCTTTGGTCAATTTATTAAAACCTCATTTATTGTTGTAATTATGCGTGTTTCATCAAAATTTATTATATGTATATTTGAAATTTAAACCATTTCGGATGAAAAGTGTGTGATATTAAAAGTATTTAATTAATGTATCAGCACACATTGACAATAAAGTGATAGTCTACGGAAGTCTTCTAGTGTGACTGCATCATAAAAAATTGTTATATATTCTATTTTGTTATTGTGCTTCACTTTTAAGACAATACAAAAAGTACTTGTATATACTTTATGTATATTATTAGTTCTAATCACCAGGCCATTATTCCTATGCAGTTTATAATCCCCATTTAAAAACTCAATAAAAATAATTGATGTGCCTATATTTCGTAATGCATGTCTCCGAATGAACTTGTTAGCAGATAAGATCATATAAGCTAGGATAAGTAGTTTGAAAATCCATATAAATTTTACAATACATAAAACATAAGTCATTAACACAACAAGAAGAGTGTTTATTGTAAATAGGAATTGAGAACTCCCTAAACTGACTCTAAAGCTTCGCAATTTTCTTTTTTAGCAACATATCTAATTAGTAAAACTAAATCATGCAGTCTTGAGTCTTCTGGAGTAACGTTCTTAAATAGCCAGTCGAACAACTCTTGATCGGAGCTCTCAAGAAACTTTACAAATAATTGTTTTCCAGCATTACTCATACCATCAAAATTATCATCAAAGAATGGAAGTAAAAGCTTATCCAACTCCAACATACCACGACGGCAATTCCACCTAACTTGCTCTTTACTGTTAATTTTAATTTCATTATCATATAACATTCTTCTACCTCCTTGTGAATAAGATTATTATGTCAAATAACCAATATGAACATATACAAAGCTACATCAATACTATCGTAGCTGCTCACCAACAAGATAGCTATAGGATAATTTGCATTGAAGGTGCAAATAGTGAAAAATTCCTCCAAGGGCAATTAAGCCTTGATGTATCCACAGTCAAAGACTTTAATATTCAACCTGGCTCATATTGTGAGATTAAAGGCAGAATAGAATCAATTTTCATGCTATTTAAAATCACAGATACATTCTATATGCTAATCCCTAAAAATAACATGCAATTAACTATTAATGAATTAAGTAAATATTCTATGCTTTCTAGAGTATCAGTAAAGGAATATTCAGATTTTATTAACTTTCAATTAACAGGCATTGATATAGAAAATATTTTCAAATCCACACCTACACCAGGGAAATTATTAGAAACTAAATATGGATATTTATATTCATCCCTAAGTGGTGGGTATGGGCTGTTATCAAAAACAAACCAACAACAATCTGTACTATCTTTGTTTGAAGCAAACAATATAGAGCTTACTAAATTTGACTTTTCAAAAACAAAAAAAATATTATCTAAATTTCCTGAAGTATATGAAAAATCTCGAGGTTTATTTTTACCTCATTATATTGGTGCAATAAATAAAAATTTAGTAAATTTCAGTAAAGGCTGTTTTCGAGGACAAGAAATTATAGCTAGAATGCAATATAAAACTAAAATTTACAAATATGAGCCTATAATCTGTACATTCGATCATAATTCAACTATTTGTGAAGGCGATCCTGTTAAGTCTAAAGATAAAACTGTAGGTAATATTATAATTGTTGATAATGAGAAGGGTATAGCACTAGCAATGGTTGCTAAAAACTCTTTAGAGGTGCATACCAACGATATACACCTTGAAATAATAAGCTAATTTATATCTACTCTCTTCATTTGAGGGAATAAGATCACATCTTTTATAGTAGGAGCGTCGGTATAAAGCATCACTAATCTATCAATCCCAATACCTTCCCCTGCAGTAGGTGGCATCCCATACTCTAAAGCTCTTATATAATCGGCATCATAATGCATTGCCTCATCATCACCAGCTTCCTTCTCTTTAACTTGAGCTCTAAATCTTTCTGCTTGCTCTTCAGGATCATTTAACTCTGAAAATCCATTGGCAATTTCTCTTCCGGCAATAAACATCTCAAATCTATCTGTGATTTCAGGATCATTATCATTTTTTCTTGCCAGAGGTGACACCTCTGTTGGATATGCAGTTATAAATGTTGGATTTAATAATTTATGCTCAACAGTCTCTTCAAAAATTTCCATTTGCAACTTACCTTGTCCCCAAGATTCTTCTACTTTACAATTAAGTGTACGTAAAACATTACGAAGGTAATCTATATTATTAAGTTTATCTTTCTCTATATCATTATTATATTTTGCAATAGATTCAACAATTGTTAATCTTGTAAAAGGTTTAGAAAAATCTATTTCCTGTCCTTGATAAGTAATTTTTGTATCTCCAGCAACAAGAACAGTTAAACCTCGCAGCATTTCTTCAGTTAAATCCATTAAATCATTAAAATCTGAGTATGCTTGGTAGAATTCCAGCATAGTAAATTCAGGATTATGTCTAGTTGACAACCCCTCATTCCTAAAATTTCTATTAATTTCAAATACACGATCAAAACCACCAACAACTAACCTCTTTAAATACAATTCAGGAGCCACGCGTAAAAATAAGTCCATATCAAGAGCATTGTGATGCGTTGTAAATGGTCTAGCAGTAGCACCACCAGGAATAGGATGCATCATTGGTGTTTCTACTTCTAAGAATCTTTTCCCTAGTAAAAAACCACGTATATATTGTATTATATTAGCTCTCTGGAAAAAGGTATTTCTAGTATCTTTATTGATAATCAAATCCACATAGCGTTGACGATACTTAGTTTCCTGATCTTGCAAACCATGCCACTTATCAGGTAGTGGTCTTAATGATTTTGTTAGGTGTTTAGTCATATTGGCCTTAACAGAAAGCTCGCCAGTTTTAGTTTTGAAAATCACGCCCTCAATTGCACAAACATCACCAACATCCCAACTTTTAAACTCTTCATATGAACCACTGATTAAATTTTGCTGTTTTACATATATTTGCAAATTTCCAGTCATATCTTTTATGTTTATAAAACTAGCTTTTCCCATCATGCGTCGAGACATCACTCTTCCAGCGACAGCTACATGTATGTCTTCTTCCTCTAAAATTTCTTTCGATTTATCATTAAGCTTATCAATAAGATCACCGATAAAATTTCTAATCTTAAAATTATTAGGGTATGCCTTATTTTCTTCACGCAAATTGCTAAGTTTTTTTCTACGTTCTTGCATTTGCTCATTTAAATCAACTTTTTCTAATTTTGCTTCTTCTTGTTCATTCATTTTATACCCCTTGATGCAAGCTTGCTTGCATAAATTTATCTAAATCTCCATCTAAAACTGCCTGAGTATTTGTATTTTCAACCCCAGTACGTAAATCTTTTATCCTTGACTGATCCAAAACATAAGACCTAATTTGATTACCCCAACCAATATCAACTTTGCTATCTTCTAACGATTGCTTCTCACTTTGCTGTTTTAACAATTCTAACTCATAAATCTTAGCTTTTAACTGTTTCATCGCTTGAGCTTTATTTTTATGTTGTGATCTATCTGCTTGGCATTGCACAACAGTGCTTGTTGGTAAGTGTGTTATCCTAACCGCTGAATCTGTTCTATTTACATGCTGCCCACCAGCTCCACTTGCACGATAAGTATCTATACGTAAATCTCCTGGGTCTAGATTCACTTCAATATTGTCATCTACCTCTGGAAATACAAACACCGAAGCAAAAGAGGTGTGCCGTCTATTTCCAGAATCAAATGGTGATTTCCTAACTAGTCGATGTACACCAGTTTCAGTACGCAACCAACCAAAGGCAAAATCCCCTTCTACTTGAATAGTTGCACTTTTTATTCCAGCAACTTCTCCATCAGCTAATTGGACAATAGTACTTTTATAATTATGTTGATCAGCCCAGCGTAGATACATTCTTAGTAACATTTCAGCCCAATCTTGAGCTTCTGTTCCTCCAGATCCAGAATTTATATCAACAAATGCGGAGTTTGCATCCATTTTCCCACTAAACATCCTTTGAAATTCTAATCTCTCAACTAGAATTTTACATCTTGATAGTTCACTTTCAATATCAGTAACAATCTCAGAATCATTCTCTGTTTTAGCAAGTTCTATAATTTCTTCGAGTTCAATTAATGTACCGGCAATATCATCTACAATACAAACTACTGCTTCAAGTTGTGTTTTTTCACGACCTAAGTTTTGTGCAACTTCATGATCATCCCAAACATCTGATCTTTGTAGCTCCAAATTTACCTCTTCTAGTTTTTCCTTTTTGGTAGCATAGTCAAAGATACCCCCTAGCATTATTAATACGCTCCAAGAGATCTTTCTGTTGTTGTAGTAAATAGTTAATTTCCAACTTATTTCATCCTCAAATTTGTTTTTATTTACGTATACTTATCTAAAAATCAAGTTAACTTAATCGTATTTTATAATTAAGTGCTTTCTATAAATAGCACTTCAATAGTATTAATTTAGCTTTTCCTCCATAATAGACGATAATATTATAGATTCTAAGCATAATAACATTAAAATTGGAGATAATAGTTGTGCGTATAAATTTTTTATATTGTGAAGACATGATGCTCACTAGCAGAGTTTTCAAATTAATGGTTACCAAACAGTTAGTTCCTCAAATAGCTGAAGGGCTGGGCATACCTCTTTCTGACATTGAACTTAATATTGACCATTTTACTACTGCTGAAGCAGCCATAATTGAGCTGGATAAGCATGCGGACGAACCGACATACTATGCTGCTTTAATCCTAGATCAAGAGCTAGACACTAGCACACTTGGCTTTGAGGTTGCTATACACGCCAAAAACTTAAAAATGGACAACTGCTTCATCGCTGCAATCTCTGACACCATGCAAGTTGAGCGACTTGATTGTAAAGGAACAATAGCACAAGCAAAAGCAATCGGCTATAAGCATTTTATTAGAAAAAATCCAACTGGAATAGAGGATCTATTAGATAGAGATCTAGTTGATGACATAGTTCATTCTATTAAGTTAAATAATCTCAAGACAGCTGTACCTGTGAAACGAAAAGATACCGATGCACGTCCGAAACGAGAAGATGCAGATGATAGAAAATCTCCTGAAGAAATTGAGGAGATTGACTTTATGCCAATGCTCCGTCTTGTAACTACAAGAGATACATTTCCTACTGGTTATGAAGATGATTTGAAGTTAAATATGCCAAAAATTCATGTCTGCGGTGAATGCATGGAAGAAAAGCCAAGACTTAGTTAGCACGCTCGTTGTTGGTTTGACAGTTTCAAAAGAAAGTGATTAAATCATTTTGCAAGAATGACAATTAATCAAGGAGACAGCATAATGCCTACTATCACTACGCTAAAAGAAGTAATAGAAAAGTGTACCGATATTCGCGAATACCCAAATGCACCCTTACCAGAGGAATCAGCATCTCTAAATGGAGCTGAACTAGAAGCTGCTCAAAGAGCACATTTAGAAGATTTGGCAAATGAAAGAGCAACATACGAAGCAGAACTACAAACTAAATTTGAACTTGTATTCTTAATGATCAAACATCAACTAATAGAAGGAACTCAAATTGGAGTTTTAGTTCGAGACCCATTACCTGGTCATACAGATGATTCAACTCCTGAACATCGTACCAATGCTAATTTAGCTATTACAATGAAGCTTTATGGTCTTCTTGGTTGCACAGGTCTGCACCCTGACTACAGCTCAAGCCATGGTGTTGTTACAGAACCAAACAGAGTTCAAAAGGCCTTTTACTCTACAATGGCAGTTAGTTTCACTTCAAAATCTGGCATTTGGTATAGCGAAAAGTGTTCTTTGGATGCAAAAAGAGCTGATTCTGGCAAGCCTCTAACTATTATTGCGAAGGAAGAATATATTCATTATGCAAGAATAGCTGCTGAAACTATCATAAACAGAAACCATGACTTAGAAAATCAAGAAGTAGATATCAATGCCATCCGTGTACCACCTTATGTATCAGGCACAGGGACTGATACTTCTTACCGGTTTGATTACGTGAAAATTTCAGAACTACTACAACACACAGTAACACCAACCCTTATCTCAGAAGAAGAATGCAATGATGATAATCATAGGGTACTTGAAGCTCGTAGAGTAGGACATGATGCTGCAACATCAGCTGATGGTACTTTACTAATTCTAACTGCTACAGAAGCTACTCGAATAGCAGAAGAAGCTCAACGGTTAGCAGCAGAATTAGCTCAAATAGCAGCACTAGAGGAGGAAGTACGATTAGCCTCCTTGACTACTGCAACTGTAACTAACAGAAATGTCATATAAGACCTTTATATGTAGGGCGCGTTATGTGCCCTACAACTACTACTACACTAGTTAAAAGATGTATAATAGATTTTCTGAATAACTGTTAGCATCATTTAAACTTAAGAAGCAACTCTGGTAAAACCTTTTATTAGGTAATCTATGCGACTGTAGCTAAATGTGCTTTTCTTAACTGAAAACACAAGTTTAACTTTATTTCCCTCAACCAGATCAACTGTATCGTCTTCACTATGCCTAGCACTAAACCATATACCCCAGTTAGGTTGACCGCTTTTTGTACAAAACTGTACTCGCAAGTGAGTGCCGTTACCAACCCACCGCAACTGGAGAATTGTAACCATTTGAGTAAATACTGGCTGTTCAAACTCTCGCCCAAATGGTTCTAAAGTCTCCAAACTATTTAATAGTGCTAACGATACATCAGAGTTTAATTCATCATCAACATATACTTTAGGACCAATTTGCTCTCTGGTTAAAGCAACACTACAAAATTTCTCAAACTTGCTCATGAAAAGCTTTAGATTTTCTGCTTTTATAGTTATACCGCCAGCGCCTTCATGACCACCGAAGGCCTCAAATATACTTGAATCTTGTTTATTTATATAATCTAATGATTTTTTAATATCAAATCCATCTATACCACGAAGTGAGCCAGTAATTAAATTAGGATCAGAAAGTTTTCTTGCCATAAATACAACAGGACGCCCAAAAGAATCCTTCAAACGACTTGCGGAAATACCATGGACACCAGAATGACCATTTTCTAAAAATTCTCGTATACTATTGTCACCTTGTTCGGCTTGCTGCCAAGCTACTTTCATACCACGGCTAGTAATATCATTTTGAATTTGTTTGCGCTTATCATTTTGTTCACACAATGTTGCGAGCCAATTATTAGCTTCTGCAATATCATCTGATAGTAGAAAACTCACTGATTTAAAAGCATTTGATAACCTTCCATCACTATTTAATAATGGTCCAATGCCAAAACCAATGCCTTCAGATGTTATTTCCCCACCCAAGTGCTCTTTCAAAACTTGCCAGCAATGCCTAGTTCCTTGATTTATAAGTTTAAGTCCAAATTGTACTACGGCTCTGTTGTTTTGGCTTCTAGCCATACTTACACAATCAGCAACAGTTCCAACCGCAACGAAATCCAAAGTATCTGCAAGTTTAGGGATTGTCTTATCACAATAACCTGCGATAATTAATTCATTTCTGGTTGCAGTCATCAATAACCATGCAACCATGCAACCAGCTATACATGAATCTGGATAGCAGCAATCCTCTCTAGTTGGATTAATAGTTGCAAAAGCACTCTTTGGTACACCCTCACAAGGGATTTGATGGTGATCAGTAACTATTACATCAATACCTTGCTCTTTTAATAGTGCAATCCTAGGCTCATCAGTAGATCCATTGTCTGCTGTTATAATTAACGTCGGCCTTGGATTATCGGCTAATATTCTATTTGCCACAGGCAAAGATAATCCATAACCTTCTTCTAATCGGTGTCCAATATAAGATCTTATTTTTTCTTTAGGATGTTTAAAGTGGCGAACTAAATTATCAACAATAATTGCATGACTAGTTTGCCCATCACAATCATGATCAGTTTCGACTCCAATACATTCTTGGCTGATAATGGCTTTTGCCAGCCTTTGTGAAGCTATCTCCATATCCTGCATTTTTGGCGCAGATAGATATTGTAGTTTAGGAAATATAATTTGTTCTAATGGTAAATTATTGTTAAGCCCTCTTGCTGATAAAATCCTACTTACAATAGGATCCAATCCAAGCTCTATAGCATTGTCATAGACTTGTTCATTTAATTTGCGTTTTATAAACTGAGGAGAATTACTTCCTTTTTTAACTGTGCTTAACATTCAAATAACTACCAATATGTTCAGATATGTGCCCATAATCTGCGCTAACAGAATCTACCCTATCGCTCAAATTATTAATAACTACATTTGGATCTTTCAATCCATGTCCTGTTAAAGTACAGGTTATCAGAGATCCCTTAGCTATCTTACCAAGTTTAATATCTTCATATAAGCCAGCAATTGAAGCTATCGATGCAGGCTCAGCGAATATACCTTCTGTAGATGCTAAACGCAACTGAGTTGCAATTAACATTTCATCTGTAATTGAGGCAAACCAACCTTTAGATTCCATTTGAGCTGATTTAGCTAAATCATATGACTGAGGAGCCCCAATTCGAATTGCTGTAGCAATTGTTTCAGGGTTTTGCACATTGGCACCAAGGACCATTGGTGCTGCACCACTAGCTTGATACCCTAACATTTTAGGCAAATTTTCTGAATACTCTTTATAACCTTCCCAATATGCAGCAATATTAGCAGCATTTCCAACTGGAATGGCATGATAATCAGGTGCCTGCCCTAGAGAATCTACTATTTCAAATGCTGCTGTTTTCTGCCCCTTCCTTCTATATGGGTTCATTGAGTTTACTAATACCAAATGATGATCATTTTGCAATTGTTTAACAACCTCTAATCC
This sequence comes from Francisellaceae bacterium, assembly GCA_018703155.1. Classification (GTDB taxonomy): domain Bacteria; phylum Pseudomonadota; class Gammaproteobacteria; order UBA6186; family Azoamicaceae; genus JABJGS01. Next base: position 61,929 of record JABJGS010000079.1, read on the forward strand.
TTTGTCAAAATTACCATCTATTTGTAAAACTTTAGCACCATGGATCATAGCCTGAGCTAACTTACCTAATGCTATTTGTCCACTAGGCACAATCACAATACATCTAATACCAGCCCGAGCTGAATACGCAGCTGCTGCCGCTGAAGTATTGCCAGTAGATGCACAAATAACCGCGGTTGCACCTTCTTCTTTAGCTTTTGACAAAGCTAAAGTCATACCTCGATCTTTAAATGATCCTGTAGGGTTCAACCCTTCAAATTTAGCGAATACATTTAACGATGAATCCAATTCCTTAAATATATTATTTAGCTTTATTAATGGTGTATCGCCCTCACCAATAGAAATAATTGGTGTATTATCAGTCACAGGCAAATATTTTTTGTACTTTTCAATAAGTGATATCATTTTATCCCTCGATTCTAATAAGTTGTATCTTAGAATGTATTTCTGCAATATTTTCTAATTCTTTAGCCGCCTTGGATATCAAACTTTCTTTAGCTGGATGAGTTATAAGAACTAACGGCACACTTTTGCCATTTCTGAATTTACAATTTTGAATGAAAGTTTCTATGCTTATATCTTTACTTGCTAGTACATTAGTAACTTTAGCAAGCACGCCAGCGGTATCTTCAGCATCAAACCTTATATAATATGAGGTTTTCAGGTCATCTATATTAACTAGCTCAAGATCCGTGTTTTGCTTTACATAGCCGAAAACTGGTGTTGTATTGCTACTTTGCAATTTAACCGCATCAATAATATCAGCAACAATTGCACTTGCTGTTGCACTACCTCCAGCTCCAGGTCCATAAAATAAAGTATTGCCGACACTATCTCCTTCTATATTTATAGCATTCATCACACCATTAACTTGTGCTAAAATATTATTTTTATGGACAAAAGCTGGATGAACTCTTAAAAGTAAACTTTTATTATCAATAATTTCGGCAATACACAAATGTTTAATCGTGTAGTCTAAACTCTTGGCTATTTTTATATCGAATTGATCTATTCTACTAATTCCTTCGCAATAGATACCCTCAGTACTTAAACTAACACCATGAGCCAACGCAGACATAATAGCCAATTTATATTGAGCATCATAGCCATCCACATCAGAACTAGGATCCGCTTCAGCATACCCTAAATCTTGTGCTTGCTTTAATGCTATATCATAACTTAAATTGTTCTCACACATTTGAGTTAAAATATAATTGCTTGTTCCGTTAATTATACCTCGTATCGTTAATATGTTATTTGAAGCCAGACTTTCTCTCAACGATTTTATGATAGGGATCCCACCGCCAACAGAAGCTTCAAAAAGCAATGGGGCGCTATTTTCTATCGATATTTTAAAAAGCTCTTCGCCATAAGTCGCAATTAAAGCTTTATTTGCTGTTACCACAGGTTTTTTATTTTCTAAGGCTTTCTTCACACAGTCATAAGCATGGTCAAGCCCGCCCATAACTTCAACAACTATATCAATACTTGAGTCTTGAACTAAAGCATTTAAATCATCATGTATCAACAATTCACTATTATTACATCTATCACGATCCTTAGATAAATTTTTCACTACGGCTTGAGTTACATTTAATTCAAACCCGTGTTTATCAATAAATTTTCCTTTATGATCTACCAATAATTTTAATACACTAGCCCCAACAGTTCCTAACCCTATAATGCCTACATTAACCTGCTTCAACTTGTCCACCCCCATGCATAAATGCACCATCCTTAATAAACATGGCTTTTATCTCTTTAATTGCTTGCCTAGTTCTATGCTCATTTTCAATAAAAGAAAACCTTACATGCTGATCACCTAAATCACCAAAACCTATGCCTGGGGCTACTGCAACTTTTGCCTCTTTAATTAAACGTTTACAAAACTCTAGTGAGCCATGTTCAGAATATATTTTAGGAATTTTTGCCCAAGCAAACATGGTTGCCTGTGGTACATCAATATCCCATCCAATACCTGCAAGACCTTGACAAAGTACATCACGCCGAACTTTGTACATATTCCTTATATCTGCTATCAAGCTATCATCACTTTCTAATGCACTAATGGCAGCAACCTGTATCGGGGTAAACATCCCATAATCTAAATAAGACTTAAGTTTAGCCAACGCACCAACCATATGTTTATTACCACAAACAAATCCTACTCGCCATCCAGGCATGTTGTAAGTTTTTGACATAGAATAAGTTTCTACAGCAATATCCTTTGCCCCTTTCACTTGTAAAATTGATGGTGGTTTGTACTCATCAAAATATATTTCTGCATATGCAATATCATGCACGACTTTCAAATCATATTTTTTTGCAATTCCTACAATTTCTGCAAAAAAATCAATACTTACACACTGTGTTGTTGGATTTGCAGGAAAATTTATAATGAGAACCTTGGGACGTGGCCAAGTTGATTCAACGAGTGTTTTCAAGTTTTCTATATATTTTTTTTCACTAGCTATAGGTATATGTACAATTTGTGCACCAGCAATAATAAATCCATATGTATGTATTGGATAAGCAGGATTTGGTGCAATAACGGTATCACCTTTATCTACTAATGCTAAAGCTAAATGTGCCAAACCTTCTTTTGAGCCAAATGTCGCAATAGCTTCTGTTTCATAATCTAGTGGCACTCCAAACCTGTTTTGATACCAATTGCAAATTCCTTTACGCAGCCTTGGTATACCTTTAGAATTTGAGTATCTATGAGTATCTTGTCGTCTTGCAACCTCAACAAGCTTTTCTACTATCATCTCATTCGGTGGCTGATCAGGATTACCCATACCAAAATCTACTATATCATGACCTTTATGCCTTTCATCCATTTTCAGTTGGTTAACAAGACCAAACATGTATGGAGGGATCCTATTTATTCTGTCTGAGTTATATTGCATACCACATTATGTCCTTATACTCTTTGTATTACTGTCATCGTTGCTTGCATAGTCTATATAGACTATCATCTTATTGTTTTAAGAGACTACATTAGAATTAGCAAGGTTTTATTCCCATGTCATTTAAAATGATTTTAGACCCGGGTGATTCCCTATATAAAATCGTCTCATATACTGATGATGCTATCACTATTAATGATCAAACCTACTTCAATTCAATTATAGTATCTCCTGACTCCATGATTAAAAGTTGGGCAGTTAACAATGTGGAAGATATAAACGAGCTGTTATTAACACCGATCTTAACCATGAAGCCAGAGATAGTTATAATTGGAACAGGTATCAAGATCGACTTCCCCACCGCCAAACAATTGCAATGTCTAATTGATCATAATGTAGGTTATGAAATTATGAATACTGGGGCTGCTTGTAGAAGTTATGCAATTTTAATGTCTGAAGGTCGACATGTAGTTGCTGGACTAATAACACCCAACAGCTGACCGGGCACCAACAACATGTTTGATGGCAATGTAAGTTTTACGATCCAATAGCTAAAAATAGTCTAACTATTATATATGGCAATACAGATCCGGAGTTTGTTGTGAACGCTAGCGAATTAAAAGAAAAAATAGAAAATGTAAAAGGAACTATAGAAAGAATAAAGCGTGGTATTGATGGTATTAAAAAAGGGATCACAGATTTAGAGTCTAAAGATGATGCTTCATCTACAGATAAGCTCACCCTGCAAACTCATAAAAACGATTTAACTCAACGCGAAGGCACTCTGAAAAATAAAGAAAATGAATTAGCTGAACTACAAGAACAGCTTGGTGATGATGATACGGCCCTAGAAGTTAATATTGAAAAAAGCAAGCCATCTATAGAGATATCATTAGAAAGTAGTTCGGAAGAGAACACTCCTAAAGAAGAAACTATTGCTACTCCAGTTGAAGAGTCTATAAGTTTTGAAAGCGCTCCCCCTCCAGTTGAGGAATCTATAAGTCTTGAAAGTGCTCCAACCCCTCCTCCTATTGAGGAATCTATAAGTCTTGAAAGTGCTCCAACCCCTCCTCCTATTGAGGAATCTATAAGTTTTGAAAGTACTCCAACACCTCCTCCTATTGAGGAATCTATAAGTTTTGAAAGCGCTCCACCTCCAGTTGAGGAGTCTATAAGTCTTGAGAGTGCTCCAACACCTACTCCTCCAATTGAGGAGTCTATAAGTTTTGAAAACGCTCCCCCTCCAGTTGAGGAATCTATAAGTCTTGAAAGTGCTCCAACCCCTCCTCCTCCAATGGAGGAGTCTATAAGTTTTGAAAGTACTCCAACACCTCCTCCTATTGAGGAATCTATAAATTTTGAAAGTGCTCCACCTCCAGTTGAGGAGTCTATAAGTCTTGAGAGTGCTCCAACACCGCCCCCTCCAGTTGAAGAGTCTATAAGTCTTGAGAGTGCTCCAACACCTCCTCCTCCTTTTGAAGAGTCTATAAGTCTTGAGAGTGCTCCAACACCTCCTCCTCCTGTTGAGGAATCTATAAGTCTTGAGAGTACTCCAACACCTCCTCCTCCTGTTGAGGAATCTATAAGTCTTGAAAGTACTCCAACACCTCCTCCTGTTATATCGCAAGAGGAGACCTCAAATTTTTCTAGCTCTATGACAACACAAAAAAATACTAAGAGTGGCGAAGAATCGCTTAAAGATGCTACTAAAGCACCTATAGACTCTGATATGGCAGTGAAAATCACTTTAGACGAACTCGACCGCTCAAGAATGATAGATGATATTGACAATATACTATCTGACTTTGAGGTCTTTTCTTCTTTGGAATTCTCTAGTGATAAAGAAAAAAATGATGCTGTTGTTGATAATTTGCTTTATGAATATCCTTGGCTTTTTTATAATATGCCTAATTCTTGGGCTGAAACTGACATTAGGAATAAATATACTATTCACCATGATTGGTATCACGAAAAAAAAGTAGAAAACAATATTATATCTATCATATTTTTCCATAATAAAGAGGCAATCATTAATATTAATGCAAATGAAGAAACTGGAGAAATAGTAGCTAAGTTTATAAAAACTCCTGATTCAACAGAAGAAATTTACATCATGATGTTCATGATCAATTTAAGTCCTATCATTCACATTTCTGGTCTTACAAGCCACCCGGATAAAGCTCTTAGCTACTTCTATTATTTAACGTTAAATAAATGCGTGGTAACACTTGATGAAGAAACTATTGGGTCAATCGCGGATGACTTAGATAAATATAAGACTTACTTAAACATCAGAACTATTATCACTATTGCAGATCTTGGAAACCCCAGTTTACTAATTAACATGCAACGAGGTGCATTAGAACACTGGAAAAACAAAGGTTTACTTTATCAAAATGCATCGTAAAATTATAGATATAATCCCCTTCCAATAAATATCTATACAAATCAAATTCCTTTCAGTTGCTTTGAGTGGCTTTTGTTATTATAGATTTATAATAACAACCCAAATAGGTTATTTCATAAGCTCTCAATATATCCAATGACATAATCCAGTAGAAAAAAATACAACTTCTAGGTAGACTACATCATCGGTAATATGAAAAAGGATCTATCCTATGCCAATAACTAACTCGAGCTCACGATATGGGATCATTACTAAGATTTTACACTGGGCAATTGCAGTTTTATTCTTTCTTCAAATCTATTGGATCTATATGAAATCCTACTGGTTTGAAAAAGGATCTAAACAAGGGATCCTTTATTTAGTCTATTACCATAAATCTACTGGGGTTATTTTAATGGGACTTGGTACCTTATTTATCCTTTGGAAATTAATAAATAAAAAACCCTCATTGCCTCGAGGCATGCCTGCATATGAAGTGTTTCTTGCCAAACTCACACATTTCATTTTAAGTACCGTAATTATTGTCATGCCACTATCAGGAATATTGATGTCCATGGGCTCTGGAAAAGCTATAAAGGTATTTAATATATGGGTAGTACCACAGTTAATTGACAAAAATAAAATCATAGCCTCTAATGCCCATGCGGCACATGAATGGTGCTCTTATGTGGTTTTAATAGCAGTTGGGCTCCATGTGTTAGCAGCCTTAAAGCACCACTTCATAGATAAAGATAATATATTAAAAAGAATGATTCCATTTAAATAAACTCTTTTGCTAGCAATATGACAACAATAAATATCCACCCTCTGTAATTAATTTAGAGAAAAACATGGTTAAAAAAATTTTTATTACTGGCTCTACCGATGGCATTGGCCTTGAAACAGCTAGAATACTTGTAAGAAAAGGTAATCATGTACTGGTGCATGGCCGTAACCCTGAAAAATTAAGTAAAGTTACCAATGAACTTTCTAAATTGGGAACGGTCGAAAGCTATACTGCAGATTTGTCTGATTTAAATGCAGTTAGATTATTGGCAAAAGCCATTACTGAAAAACATAATCATTTAGATGTATTAATTAATAATGCAGGGGTGCTTAAGGCTCCAAATACTATAACAGTAAATAATTTAGATATACGTTTTGCTGTCAATACCATTGCCCCCTATCTACTAACGAAAAAACTGTTACCTCTATTATCCAATCATGCACGTATTATCAACGTATGTTCAGCAGCACAATCACCTGTAAATCTTAATGCATTATCAGGGGAAATAAAGCAATCAGATGCAATGATCGCTTATTCTCAAAGCAAGCTTGCCATTATAATGTGGTCATATTCCATGGGGAAATCACTTGGTAATAATGGACCTCTAATTGTTTCAGTTAATCCTGGGTCACTTTTAGGAAGCAAAATGGTCAAGGAAGGCTTTGGTATTATCGGTAAAGATATCCTTATTGGAGCTGACATTCTAGTACGTGCTTCTTTAGAAGAAAACTTCTTAGATGCTTCAAGTAAATATTTCGACAATGATCTGGGGAAATTTTCTTCTCCTTACCCAGACGCTCTTGATCTACATAAATGTGAAAAATTGACATTAACAATTGAGGATATCATTAACTCAAAAATTTCCAACTAATCAACTTGCAAATTAACAGCTTAGAAACCAAATAAATCCCGTGTGTATCCATCGACAACTAAAAGAAAATTAAAATTTATGGGCGATGATATCTACACATGATTATCAGAATCTTACAATTAATACAAATGTGACAAAAAACAATTAGCAATAATATATAATGAATATTAGAGATGCTCCTCCAACAGTGATAAAAGATAATCATCAACCTGCCTCATTAGACATGAAATTAACTACTATATTTATGCGCCGAAAAACAAACATCATAATGAAGTATATTTGATGTGGAGTCTCGATTTTAAAAAGTTGAAACTAGTTTTGTGGAATCTATATGATGGGGTTAACGGTAGTAATAATGAATAAGAAAGCTTTTTCAAGAACACCAGAGCCAACACCGTCTGCTCTATCTACAAACGTGACATACAGTGAACCCTCACTAGATGATACTAGGCTATATTGTTATATTAAAATTACAAATATAGCTGCATACTCAGCAGGTTTAGTTATTAAGTGGTAATAATATTTGAAAATACAGATTAAAGAACACAATCTGAAATAATTACAGAGCTTTGGTGATAGATTGGACTTGGAAATGAAACAATTTTATATAGAACTAAATAAAATAATTACCCCTCGTTGGACAAATAGACATTCAGTACCTAAGGAAAAGATAGAGGAGGCAGTAATTTTTTTAAGTCACATCCCTGCGGATCAAAGAACATCATTTTTAAATATAGCAGATCCAAAATGGAATGATCGATTTGAACGCATGGTCGATTGCATTAGCCAAAGTTTTAAAACCAGAAATACTCTTTTTTATTATAGATTTAATTCTTGACCAAAGACGTTCGATAGGATTTAAGTCAGGGGAGTATGCGGGTAAAAATAATATTTTACACTTATGGGATTCAACTAATGTCTTTGTATCATTAGATTTATGTATGGCTGCATTATCCATAACTATAGTAGTGCCCGGGTTTAATTCTGGCAGTAAAAAATCTTTAAGCCATAAATTAAAAATATTACTATCACATGTGCCTGTATAACAGAAAGGTGCTATTATTTCCCCGTCTATTTCTCCTGCAATAAAACTTTCTCTAGCATATCTCTTACCTGAAGATTCACCTCGGACGCGGCTTCCAATTGGCCCTCTGCCATGTTCTCTAGTAATATACTTGTCAATTCCGGCCTCATCTATATATACCAGTGTTTCAGGGGATATTTTTGATATTTTATTTATGAAAGCTCTACGAACTTTGTCGTTTCTTTCAGCATATAACATGCTTTTTTTTTACGACTAATTTTCAATCTTTTAAGGGCTTCACATATCCCTCCAGTGCTTAACTTAAAGTGCTCAGCAATCTCTTCTATATATGCACTTGGGTTATCGTTTATGTAAGATTTAAGTTTTTCATTGTCGATTTTGTATGGCTGTGTATTTCTTGGAGGAATGGCAACGGAGCCTGTTTCATTACTCATAATACGCCATCTTTGAAACGATGATCTACTAACGCCATATATTTCTAATGCGTCGGAAATTGCTCCACCATTGTCGACATATTTTAAAGCTTGAATTCTAATTTTTTCTGGGTGACTCATAAGTGTTATTATTTTCTGAAAAGTATTTAATATATTATATCAAAAAATAGTTGGTCATTCCATTTTGAATCTGCTATACATCATTCTTCTATGATTTTGGTGATGTGATAACAGGCACGATGCCTGCTTTTGCTTATATTGCAGCTATGGAAAAACAGGTTTTCAAAGAAATTATCCGGAATGCCGAGCCTGATGAAATATTGAGTATGAGATTGGGGGAATATAATATATTACAGTTTGTTATTTCCGGAAAACCACCTGGAGATTGTTTAGGAAGCAGTGGCCTTGACTGGAAATTACAGGATATACTTAAAATTATTGACATATTGGAGTTAAAACCTGGCTTGCTTAAGCAATTTTGTGAGGAAAAAGATTCAAATGGAAACACTATAGCTCATTTGTTAATGAAAAATTTACCTGAACTAGATGTGAAATCAAAAATCATCACCTTTAATAAATTAAAAGAATACATGTCTATTTCAGAGTTAAATTCACATGGTCAATTACCATGTGATATGACTAATTTTGAGGGATTTTCAGAACGTAATTGTTCGCATTATACATTGATAAAAGATTTTATGGAGTCCACATTTGATGATGCCAAATACATTCCATCTAATGATATTACTCCAAAGTGGTCGCCTGAGTCTGCCTCAGTATACCCAAGGGAGCTAGAGATAGATAGTTCCACTGTTGGACTTGAAACATCAACTAGTTCAATATCAGAAATCATTAGTAAATCAAAAACTTATGGCCATGTAAATGATAAATTAAAGACATGGAGTCAGTTACAAGAAGATACCAGGCAAACTATTGATAGTGCTAGTAAAAAAACTGTATCCATTCATAATGGAGAAGGTGTTATAGAGTTTCAAGTTGGAGCAATACAAAATGATGACTTCAGCTTATTAGTCCACTCTAGCTCTGATGCTGAAAGACTCTCAAAAGGCGATCCTGGGTATTTAGCTGATAGTTCGGTGACGAGTATTTGTGGATGCCTAATTGATAAGAATCATGGTGGGTGTGGTCGTGGACTAAGCTTTATTTTTTCAGTGGAGCCTGAAGATATTCTTTTGATGCATGCGCGTGATGCAGTAACCGCTAAAGGCATTGATAGTATTACAAATTCGATGAACCAACAGTTACATTATGCAGAAAGAGAACAAGAATTAATAAAAAAATCACCTAAGCATAATGGATACTTCTTCCTTGATGATAAGCATTTTGTTCCACCTTCCAAAATAAGCAGTGTGGATGAGTTGCTAGTTCGCACATCTGATGCTGATAGCGGTTATAATGAAGTGTTAATAGCAGGTGCTGGTGTATCTGGTAAAGGCTCCAATCCTTTACCTCAGGCCATTTTTTTAGAGCAATCATATTTAGATATGCTAACAGTCACCCCCTATTCCGACCTTCAAAAGCAGGATGCTATAAATTTAAATATTCTTCAAAATGCCACATTACCAATAGTAACTGCCAAGATAACATACGATCCTTCATTGAAATATGAAGGTAAGCTTACTAAAGAAAAATTGAAATCGTTTACTACTGAATTCTCCCGTATGGTTGAGGAATATAATAACTTGAGTCTTGCAAAAAGAAGGCTTACTGATGGAAAAATGGCTCATGAAAAAGTAGATGAACAGGTGTCAGAAAAAGTTTGTTCCATAAAAAGAATGCTAGACTTATCTTTAAAAGTTAACATGATCGATGCAAGTGAACATCATAGAGTACTAGAGTTGATTGATAAACATAGTATGGTTAAAGATATACCAATTAATGATGTTAATAACTCAGCAGCTTCTAAAATCCAATCCTCTTACCGAGCATATAAGGCAGCAAAACAAGAAACCTTAGATACACGAGCTTCCGAAATGCAAGCGGAAGAAGAAGTGGTTGTCGGAAAAGATCTATCAATAGTTCATCATGTTGATGAGAGTGGCGGGGGCGGCGGGACTGCAGGTGGTGAAAAGCCTGAATCCAAAGAGACCATCATGTTTGGCCAAGAAGTGGCTAGAGCTAGAGATGCAGCTGAAATAGAGTCAAGACCAGATAGAAGCACAGCTACTGGTGCTGCTGCAGAGCCAGATAAAAATCCACGCTCACAATTAAGAAAAGATTCAAGAAATGATTAATACAGCCACCTAAAATGGTATCAATTTCCTCTTGCTTAATAAATAGTACTTCCATCTTAACAAAAGGAGTTAAATCCATAAACTATAGCTACTTGTCAAAGCCACTGAGTTTAGTACATTCCCCCCTATATTCCCATTGAACTTTATTGAAAACTAGTGGTCTAAAGAATATACATCACGATGGGAGCATACACCTATGTCTGGAGAAATTTCGCGCTTTACTGAAATGATTGAAGAAATTCAAGATGCATTTAAAGATCACTCAGTAAATAGAGCTCTACATTATTTATTGGATGGAGAAACAACGGCTGATGAAAATTTAGGGGATGCAAAATTAACCGATAAAGAAAGAGCTCAAGCAATATACTTAATGTTTGTAGCAACGCAAAAAGCTAACCACATAAAAGCTTCAGGATTTCATAAGGCTGACAAACAAAAACACAGAGACCAACTTCATGACTGTCTTGACAATCATATCCATACGGCAATAAAAGACTGCTCAATTTCGGACTCCATGGATTCTGGAGATAAAAGTGAAATGGACAGAATTATTACAGCATCAGAAAAGGAAGTTCTAGCATATATCACTATTGATAACACAAGAATGCCAATAACAGAAGCCAAAGCATATTTAGTGGAAAAATTTGGCGATGACTTCAATAAGTTATGGCATGTCCTTGCTCCAACACTTATTGGTGGCACTCACCTAGGTGCTGAATATTCTTGCCAATTAAGTGCTGATGTAAAAGCACATCTTGAATATATTATAACTCCCAATGATGATGGAGGATGGGAGATAACTTATGAAGCAAAAACTAATTTTAGCTCTAATGCCATGATTGCAGATCCAGAGCTACAGAGAAAATTTGGAACTGAATCCCTCGTTGGAAACATAAAAACTATAGTTTCGGTTGATGCTGATTTTGAAAAATATGACATTGATATAACATTTAATCCAGATGGGATAAAGAAAAAGCCAACAGCTGCGGCAGGAGGAGCAGGAGCCAGGATGTAAATTTAATTCTATAAAATGAATCTATATTTCTCCTGAGCTAATTTCATATTATAATTAAATCACTCTAATTATTATTTTAATTCAAGCATGCACATCAAAAATAAGTCCCAAATATTTATTTTGTTAGTATTATAATAAATATCTAGCTAACAAATTCCCGTGCATTAAGAAACATTTTCATCCATGGACCATATTTACCCCATTTTGCATTTCCATGTGAATACTGCCAATTTAAAAACAACCTTTCAGGATGAGGCATCATAATTGTTGTTCTACCATCAGTCGATGTTAAAGCCGTAACACCGTATTCTGAACCATTAGGATTGTAGGGATAGGCAGATGTATCAACCATATCATGGTCAACATATTGCATTGCTACGATATTATTTGCTATTGCATTATCAGCCTCTTGTCTTGTATAAGATGTTCGACCCTCGCCATGAGCTACGACTATCGGCAAGACAGAGTCAACCATTCCGGGGAAAAGAATCGATGCTGTGGTATTAATTTTCACTAGAACCTGTCTAGATTCATATTGCCCTGAAATATTTTCAGTGAATTCTGGCCACATTTGCGCCCCAGGAATAATACTTTTTAGTTGTGATAACATTTGACATCCATTGCATACGCCAAGGCTGAAAACATCATCTCTTACAAAAAAATTAGCAAATAATTCTCTCAACCTATCATTAAACAATATTCTATTTGCCCATCCACGTCCAGCACCTAGAACATCACCATAAGAAAATCCACCACAAGCAATAAGCCCATTACAATTAGTGAAAACACCTGGATTTTGCTCCAAATCATTCATATGTATATCTTTGACACGAAATCCAACTTCCATTAATGCTGCAGCCATTTCCATATTGCCTTGAGAGCCCTGCTCTCTAAGCACCCCCACCCAAGGCTTATAGCTTTTCATATTGAATATTTCTAGATTTTTCATATCTGGTATTGAAATGTCCACTTTAGAAAGTATTTCTTTATTCATTTTGTTTTTTTGTGCAATAGCTTTATATTCACTCATTGCACTCTCTGGGTTATCTCTTAACTTTTGCATCAAACAACTTGTTTTAGCCCATATTTTTTCAAGCTCTATAATAGATTCACTGAAAACTAATTTATTATTTGCTGTAATATTTATCTTTTGTTCAATGTTAGTTATTCCAAGCTTTAAAGAGCACAGAGAGTGCTCATCAACAATACGTTGGAAGTCTATAAAGCATGAGTCTTTAAGTTGAACTATTGCCGATAACTCTTCCGTAAACATTAAACTAATTAAATCATTACCGGCAATATCTATATCAAACCCATAGTTACCAGCAAAAGACATTTCACAAACAGCACTAAATACCCCGCCATCAGATACATCATGATATGCTTCTACTAAATTTTCCTGTTTGGCCTTTTGCATAATTTTGAAAAAGTTAATTAATTTTTCAGAATCAACATCTGGAACATCGCTATTTTTACTACAATTAATCTGGTCTAAAATACTAGCACCTAGTCTTCTCTGCTTTGACAGAGATACTAATACCAATATATTATCTGCGTTATACCCACAATATGGAGTAATATTGTTTTGAATATTTTCAATTTGAGTAAAAGCGCTAGCTACCATAGTCACTGGCGATGTTACTTTTTTATTGTCCCAGTTCGTAACCATTGACATTGAATCTTTGCCTACTGGAATGCATATATTTAATTCACGGCAAAATTTACTTATAGATTCTACTGCTTGACGAAGCTCATACAGGCCAACCTCTGTATTAGCTGCCACCATCCAATTTGCGGATAAGGTTATCTCTTCTAAGCTTTTGATATCAGCACCAGCTAAATTAAATATTGCCTCACCTACAGCCATACGAACACTGGCAGCAGGATTATATTTTGCTATATTGGGCTTCTCTCCAATTGCTATTGCCTCTCCACTTATGTCTTTATAGGTATGTGCCGTAATCGCACAATCTGCAATTGGTACCTGCCAAGGTCCAACCATTTGATCTTGAGCAACTAGCCCACCCACACTTCGATCACCGATGGTTATTAAATATTTCTTACTTGCAACAGTTGGATGGCCTAAAACCCTTTTGGCTAAACTAGCAAAATCAGAACCATTAGGTTTTGTACTACAACCTATTTTCCTATTACATTTATTAGTATCTATTTCTATTTGTTTTTCATTACCGCTTTCAAAAAGCCATTTCAAATCTAATTGTAGTGGAATATTTTCAAATAATGGATCTTCAACCACTATCTTTTGCTCGTTAGTTAAAGTTCCAACGACACTGTACGGACAATTTTCTCGTTTAGCAATTTCATCGATTTTCAACAAATGTTCTTTTTTAGTTAAGAGCACATAACGCTCTTGAGATTCATTACACCAAATTTCAATTGGCGTCATTGCTTTGTGTGCAATATCTATAGCTCGCAGATTTATCATAGCTCCACAATGACTTTGATATACCAACTCTGGAATGGCATTTGACAGCCCTCCAGCACCAACATCATGAATAGAAATTATCGGACTATGCTCACCCATTCCACAACAAGAATCAATTACTTCTTGAGCGCGCCTTTGAATTTCAGGATTACCCCGCTGCACTGAAGCATAATCTATCGTTTCATTTGCCTCAATTGTTTTCTTTGATGATGCTGAGCCACCCCCCATGCCAATAAGGAACCCACTTCCACCTAGAATTATTATTACATCTCCAGGCTCTGCAATGCGTTTGTTTACATGCTCTCTTTTAATATTTGCTAGTCCACCAGCAAGCATCACAGGTTTATGATACCCAAGATAAGTATTTCTATCTATTTGCTCACAATAGCTACGAAAATACCCTAATATATTCGGTCGACCAAATTCGTTAGCATACCTAGCACTTCCAATAGGAGCCATCGTCATTATTTTAAGCATGCTTGCCTTACCTGGTGCAGTCCCAATATCATGTTCATAGTTTTCTTTACTATCAGGGATACATAAACTAGATACGCTAAAGCCACATAACCCAACTTTAGGCGTAGCTCCAAGGCCACAAGCTGCCTCATCACGTATTTCACCACCGACTCCAGTTGCGGCACCAGGAAAAGGGGACACAGCAGTTGGGTGATTATGAGTTTCAACTTTAATTGCAGCATCGCAATTAGTTGCTTCATATTGATACTTACCATCAAACTTTATTAATTTATCAATTTCTTTCCCTTTTATAACGGCAGCATTATCTGCATATGCTGATAATACATGATTTTTTCTTTCATCTGTGGTTAAGCGAATTAAATCAAAAAGACTATGCTTTTGAACTTGACCATCTATGACCCAACTAGCATTAAATATTTTATGTCGACAATGCTCTGAATTTACTTGAGCAAAGGTCATAAGTTCAACATCTGTTGGATTGCGGTGCTGCTCTAAATAATATGAATAAATTAACTTAATTTCATCTAAATCTAGTGCTAAGCCAAGCTCACAATTTATATCTTTTATAATATCTATGCCTTGCTCAAGGATATTTATTTCTTTGTAGCTTAGTTCTTTTTCATCTTGCCAATATTCATTAATTTCTTGATTTTCAAAAAGGACTGTCTCAGTCATATTATCTATAATATTTTTGAGAGCACGCTTATCAAAATTATTGCTATATATTTTATATTTATAACATATAGCTTGCTCTATTTTCGTAATCCCATATATTTGTGTTTGGGTAAATATATCTAAAGTTTTAGAAGACCAAGGTGAAATCGTTCCATGACACGGTAAAACTATAAACTCATCATTCTCCATCTGATAATTATTGGTGGTTACCTGTAACAATGAGTTAACAGAGAGTTGAAGGTTATGCTCTAAATTTTCGTAACCATCTGCTAGATATACATATTTGTTTTCAACTAGCTCTACCCCAAGCTTTTGCAGATTCTCTTGCACAAACTGCAATTTAAATCCTTCAAGGCCCGTAGCTCCTAATAATAGCTGCATATCCATACCCCTTAACTACTCGTCATCCATGGCGACAGATTACAACAAACAATTAAAATATGCGATTTCACCGCAATATCCGTGTAACTACCATGTGTTAGTGAATTTGCATCAGTGTGCTGTTGAACTATATTTTAAATCATGTATAATGACCTAGTTGTCATAATAAATAAGAAGAGGAAATAATAATGGCTCGTCGTAATGATAAAAGAACCAGACTAGTAGAGTCAGCGGATAAACTATTCCATGAGCAAGGTGTAAGCACAACAACTTTAGCCAATATAGCTCAATTAGCTGATGTTCCATTAGGTAATGTTTACTACTACTTCAAATCAAAAGAATCCATCATTCTTGCAGTAATTGAATACCGCAGACGTGATCTTCAGAACCGTTTTGAAGAATTCAATGCAAACCCAGATGTAAAAACCCGTCTTAAATCACTTGTTAGCATGTTTGTTAATAGAGGCGAAGAAATTGCAAATTATGGTGATGTATTCGGTAATTTATGCCAAGAACTTGGTAAAAGTGATGGTAAAATTTCAGAAGCAGCTACTGAATTAATGAAAGATATTCTTAACTGGTGTGAAAAACAGTTTAGATCACTAGGTAAAGACGAGAGCTCTCGTCACCTAGCAGTAAATCTTGTTTCCGCTTTACAAGGAACAAGCTTGCTAACTTTAACTTTCAAGAATCCTCAGTACATGACTGACCATTCATCTTATTTAAATAAATGGCTTGATGAAGCTGTATAAATAAACTTTTATACAATAACCTCTTCTCGATAAGCTACCTAGCAGAGACCATAATCAATGTTTGAGAAATGGTCTCTATTAGAATCATATTTTTTTCAACCTTTGAAAACCTTACCTTGCAACGTTTCTAGACGTTTTACACAATTTAACCACAATTTATCCACAACTTGTTCACTTGCGCACATTGGCAAACCGCATTATCTTGTATATAGGATCTTCTTGGGCACCTATATGTTGGGGTTCAGCCTGTTAACGATGTAAGAAATCAACCTAATTAGATCAAATGCAATTTACCGTTTATACTAGATGCAACGCTGTTTATACACACAGCGCCATCATTCAAGATTATGTGGAGAACATAAAATATGCATACTGATATCGAAAGCTCAGCAAGAGATACACAAAGGGCTGCGGTAAAAACCTCACCTGAAGACCTGGATGTTAGCAACCTAAAGGTTATAAAAAGAGGCGGAGCACTAATAACATTCAATGAAACCAAAATTAAAGTTGCCTTAACACAAGCATTCTTAGATACAGAAGGCGATAACGCAGCTCTATCCAACCGCGTACATGGTATCGTTAATGATTTAACTGATGAGGTATTAATCGGCCTGCGTCGCTACCTGCATACTGGTGGCCATGTGCAAGTGGAAGAAATTCAGGACCAAGTGGAACTTGTTTTAATGCGTAATGAGTTTCGTAAAGTTGCTAGATCTTATATTCTATACCGAGAAGAACATAAAAAGCTTAGGGAAGATCACCCTCAAAACACTAAAAAAGAAAGTGTCATCAACATTACTATGGAAGATGGCTCAATTAAACCATTAGATATTGATGCAATCACCAATATTGTTAATGAAGCCTGTGCTGACCTAGAAGAAGTAACTTCTGATTCAATAATAAAGGACACGCTCAAAAATCTTTTTGATAAAGTACATATAAAGGATGTTCGAAAGACATTAATTATGTCAGCTAGAACCCTTATTGAAACAGAGCCAAATTACTCTTATGTAACAACAAGATTATTACTCAATGATATTCATATAGAAGTTGCTAAAACATTAGAACTACCTGCACCTAAAAATAATTCTGAAATGAAACAGCTATATCCTAGCTTTTTATCATCGTCTATAAGCAAAGGTATTGAAGTCGGCCTTCTAGATCCTAGAATGCAAAATTTTGATTTAGATAGACTTGGTAAAGCTATCGTACCAAAACGAGACTTTTTATTTTCATATCTTGGACTTCAAACACTATACGACAGATATTTTTTACATAATGATTTAAATAGATTTGAGCTTTCTCAGACTTTCTTCATGCGTGTAGCCATGGGACTTGCTATAGAGGAAGACGACAAAAATAGTCGAGCAATTGAGTTTTACAACTTAATGTCTACCTTTGATTATATGTCCTCAACACCAACCCTGTTTAATTCTGGAACAGTCAGATCACAGCTATCTAGCTGTTTCTTAACCACTATCCCAGATGATCTAAGCAGCATCTATAACGCTATTAAAGATAATGCTCTTCTATCTAAATTTGCTGGTGGTCTTGGTAATGATTGGACCCATGTTAGAGCTATGAATGCACAAATCAAAGGTACTAATGGTAAATCACAAGGAGTTGTACCATTTTTAAAAGTTGCTAATGATACCGCTGTTGCAGTTAACCAAGGTGGTAAGCGCAAAGGAGCAGTATGTGCATACTTAGAGAATTGGCACCTAGATATTGAAGAATTCCTAGAGCTTAGAAAAAATACTGGTGATGACAGAAGAAGAACCCATGATATGAATACCGCTATCTGGGTACCAGATTTATTTATGAAACGTGTGCTTGAAGATAGAGATTGGACTTTATTTTCACCTGATGATACTCCAGATTTACATGATTTATTTGGTGATGCTTTTGAAAAGGCTTATGAAGGTTATGAGTCTATAGCTGAACAAGGTAAAATTAATAATTTCAAAACTATTCCGGCTAAATCTCTATGGCGTAAAATGCTATCTATGTTATTTGAAACTGGCCATCCATGGATTACATTCAAAGATACTTGCAATATCCGTTCACCACAGCAACATACAGGTGTTATACATAGCTCTAATTTATGTACAGAGATAACTCTTAACACTTCAGCCGATGAAATAGCTGTTTGTAATCTAGGAAGTGTCAACTTGTCTCAACATGTTACGGCAAAAGGCCTAGATACAGAGAAACTCAAGAAAACCATAAACACAGCAATTAGAATGCTAGATAATGTAATTGATATTAATTATTATTCCGTGATCCAAGCTAGGAGATCCAATCTAAAACACAGACCAATTGGCCTAGGAGTTATGGGCTTTCAAGACTCATTATATAAATTAAATATCTCTTATTCTTCTGAAGAAGCTGTAGAATTTGCAGATAGGAGCATGGAACACATCAGCTACTACGCAATTGAAGCATCTTCTAACCTTGCAAAGGAACGTGGTACTTACGCATCATTTGAAGGCTCACTGTGGAGTAAAGGTATTTTACCAATTGACTCTATTAATCGCCTGCAAGAATACAGAGGCCTATATTTAGAACAAGATAGAAGCCAAAGTTTGGACTGGGAAACATTACGTGAAAAAGTTAAAACAGTCGGTATGCGTAACTCAAATACTATGGCGATAGCACCTACAGCAACTATTTCTAACATTTGCGGAGTGTCACAATCAATAGAGCCTACATATCAAAATCTATTTGTAAAATCGAATCTATCTGGAGAGTTTACTGTTGTAAACAAATACCTAGTCCGAGATTTAAAGAAACTTGGTCTCTGGGATTCAGTCATGGTTAATGACCTGAAATATTTTAATGGTAGTGTTCGAAAAATTGAAAGAATTCCTGAGGAATTACGCGAAAAATATGCTTCAGCTTTTGAAATTGACCCTAAATGGTTAATTGACTCTGCTTCTAGAAGACAGAAATGGATAGATCAGGCACAATCCCTAAATTTATACATTGCGCAGCCATCAGGTAAGCAACTCGATGTCATTTATCGCACCGCATGGCTTAGAGGTTTAAAAACAACATACTATTTACGTAGTCTGGGTGCTACAGATACAGAAAAGTCTACTGTTAACCGTGGCACTTTAAATGCTGTTGAATCTACACCGAGTAATATTTGCCCTATTGATGATCCGTCATGTGAATCATGTCAATAGTAGGATTAAACATTAAAGTTTTTTGGAGATAATTTTATGAGTGAGTCACTAACAGCAGATTCAGGATCAACAGGGCTTGAATCTCTTGAAATGGGTGCATCTAGGATCCAAGTTGATGACAAAAAGATCATCAATTGCCATGCTGATTTAAACCAATTAGTTCCTTTCAAATATGAATGGGCATGGGATAAATACTTAGCAGCCTGTGCAAATCACTGGATGCCAAATGAAGTTAATATGGCTGCAGATGTAGCATTATGGAAAAGCAAAGATGGTCTTACTGATGATGAAAGACTCATTATTGAAAGAAGCCTTGGCTTCTTCTCTACAGCAGATTCATTGGTGGCAAATAATTTAGTACTTGCTGTTTACAGACACATCACCAACCCAGAATGTCGTCAATATTTGCTGAGACAAGCTTTTGAGGAAGCTCTACATACTCATTCTTACCAGCATATCATCCAAAGTTTAGGTATGGATGAGGCACGTTTATTTAATATGTATCGTGAAGTACCCTCTGTTGCCACAAAAGCTTCTTGGGCGCTACCGTTCACTCAAAGCCTGAATGATCCTAACTTTAAAACAGGAACAACAGCTAACAACCAAAGGCTGTTAAGAGATTTAATTGCTTTTTATGTTATTTTTGAAGGTATATTTTTCTATGTCGGCTTTACCCAAATATTATCCATGGGTCGTCGTAATAAGATGGTTGGCACATCAGAACAGTTCCAATACATTTTACGTGATGAATCTATGCATATGAATTTTGGTATCGATGTAATCAATCAAATTAAAATAGAAAATCCTGATGCTTGGACTCCTTCGTTCCAGAAAGAAATCATCAAGCTCATTAAAGATGGGGTTGATCTTGAGTACCAATATGCAAAAGATACTATGCCTACTGGAATTCTAGGTCTTAATGCTTCTATGTTCAGGGAATATTTAGAGTTTATTGGTAATAGACGTTTAGTACAAATTGGTCTTCCAGAACAATATCAAGGTGCAACTAACCCATTCCCATGGATGAGTGAAATGATGGATTTGAAAAAAGAGAAAAACTTTTTTGAAACCAGAGTCATCGAATACCAAACTGGTGGCGCGCTAAGTTGGGATGAATAAACTTAACCTTTAATACGTACTATCTTCCAGCAAGGCACAGCATACGCTGTGCCTTTTTTATTACTAGAAAATGTCCTTACAGGTGTCATTCCAATAAGTATATATAGAAATACAAGGGGCTATGGCTGTCTATCATATCTACTATTATTATAATGCTAATTGATTATATTCGTCACTCTACTATTAAACCATATCACTGTTAATTAGCAATTGTGATTCACTACCATTTACGTTTCATTATTTGTAGGTATGGCAAGGCTCAAAGTAAATTATTTTCTGTACAGGTGTGATTGCACAGAATGAAATTGAACTTTTTGATGAGTGTTAATGTCTACATATTATATCGAAAAAGTTAAGGACTATCATGCCATACAATGACGCTGAGCCAGATTATAACATAATTTCAAAAATGATGGCATCTTCATTGGAAACATCAAGTTATAGTAGCGAAATAAACAGAATAAATAAAAACACACTACAAGAGCATAATAGTGCTTTGAAGCAGTTAGAGGCGATACATAAAGAATTAATAGATGGATATGTACTTGAGGAAATTTATATAAAATACTTAGTGTCAATGGAACAAGCTAAACAGTTATATTCAGAAGTTGATGCGTTAATACAAAAGCAATGTTCAGACAATAATTGGGTCTGTTCCCCAGCAGAGATTGATATTTGGAAACACAGACTTCTAGAAAGTATGGGTGTAAAACAAGAATCAAAAGAAATACGCTCTTCTATTTTGGCTCGAGATAGCAGAATTATGGTTTATAACCAGTCGGTAATTTATAATAGAACGGCAATATTTAATGCTATGCAGAAATTTGTAAAAGGAGTAGATAATGAGATTAAAATACTTGAAAATCAAAAACCTGCAGAGGGAACAAGGAGCTACAAAAAACTGCAAATATTAAAAACATCTAAAGATAGGATGCAGGGGAAATTTAAGGAGCTTAATGAAACTAATTTTAATACTATAACACTTAAATCATTATCATCAACTATGGACGGGGTGAATTATGAAATTGCTAATTTAAACACTTCCCTTAGTAATGGTGATGTTGGCTATCCGTCAATAGCAGCAAGGATTGCTTATGGTTTAAAGTATGCAGTAGTATCGTTGTGGCTTGAACAAAAGATAACACCTATTGAAACATCAAAATCACAGTTTCAACACTCTATAGGGTCCAATGCTGCTAAAAAGCAAGCTGAATCAATTAAGGAACTTGATGAAAAGAATGAATCTGAAAATAATGGGAGTTATAGAGTTTCGACACAGAAAGCTCGGAACTCCGTACTTATCATTGTTAATAGGTTTATTATAAGAGTAGATAATGAGATTAAAATACTTGAAAAACAAAAACCTGCAGAAGGAACAAGATGCCACAGCAAACTGGAAACATTAAAATCATCCAGAGAGGTTATGTTCAAAAAAGGAAACAACATTAAAGACATGAAGGTTGACGACTTAACCTTTGGATCAATATCCTCAACAATGGTGGATCTGAATATTGACATCGATAAATTAAATAATGACTTAAGTAATATTGGCTATCCGTCAATAGCTGCAAGGATTGTTCATGGCTTTAAGTATGCAGTAGTAACGTTGTGGCTTTCTCAAGAGACAACACCTATTGAAACATCAAAGTCTCAGCTCCAAAAGTCTATAGGGTCCAATGCTGCCAGGGAAAAAGTTGAAGAACTTCAAGCGCTTAAGGCACTTGATGAACATAATGCTCCAGCTGCACAAGAAAATATTAGAGAGAACAGGAAGTCTAGTTATGCACAAGCAAAAAATGATACTAAAGATTCAATCATTAGTGCTTATGATAAATTCATAGAAGGAGTAGATAAAGAAATAAAGATATTTGAAAAACGAAATGATAAACCTGGGACAAGATTCCACAAAAAACTACAAATATTACAATTGGCACACGCTCAAATGACAAAACAAAAAGAAAGCTTTGTAAACGTTCCTAATGATAGCTTAACAACCACACAGCTATCCTCAACTATGAAGAAAATGAATGAAGACATTGACAAATTTAAAAAAGAATTGTACTTACATGTCTACCATACGCCAATTAAACGCTTTTCTCACGGTTTAAAGGATATGTTGATTACTGGTGCTGAAAAACTTTTCGCAACTGAAGTAGGACATATTCCTTTCGAAACATCACAGTCTCATTTTGAAAAATCTATAGGGTATAATTCTCTGGAGACAATAGACGCGCTTGATGCAAAGAGTGAAGAATATAAAGATTTGGATTTGCTGGTTAGAGAAATGAAAACATCTACACATCCAACATCCTCTATACAGCAGGGAAACATCTCTTCTCCGGATGGTAGCCATCTTATGACGGAACAAGAATCAACAGGTTGGATTCCAGAACAACCTTCAGATCAAGCAAGTCGAGATGACAGTCTTTTAAGAAGAAATGTAGCTAATGAGGGTGATGTTGGGCATATGGAGCATGTAGGAACTGGAAGAGTGGTCCTAGAAGAAATAAGTCCAACTCTTGGAAATGGTAGTGCTGTACTTACTACCGACTGAGATCAAATGAAAATCGATCCTCCTAACAAACCTAAGCCCTGATATTTACCATGAATTCATCATGCTTTTCTACTACTTCTGGCATAAGATAGGATTATCGTGAGCTTCCAATAAGTACGTCTACAATAATGAATTCAATAAGGGAAGGCTTTAGGATGCAGGGTGTCAGGCGTGGCAATGTATATCTTTTAAATTGTTTTGTTGGTGACAGCGCCCATCTTATCTTTTCTTTTGCCGGCAGGGAGTATGATGTCATGGTAAGTTGTAAAAAAGGCGACACCAGCACCAGCCGTATCTTTAAGCAGTCTATTGAGAATTACATGGGGTATGTAAGAGGCGGTGACAAGCCAGGCGAGACTGACACCGAAATAATGGGCAGCCAGAAGAGCATTTACTTGCTAACAATTTAAGATGTGGGCCAGGGTGAATAACACCTTGTGTTACCAGGTATGATCAAGAATAATGAAAAGCTCCAGAAAAATAATA
This sequence comes from Francisellaceae bacterium, assembly GCA_018703155.1. GTDB lineage: Bacteria > Pseudomonadota > Gammaproteobacteria > UBA6186 > Azoamicaceae > JABJGS01. Next base: position 85,709 of record JABJGS010000079.1, read on the forward strand.
TGCAGCTATAGGAAATAATACAAATGAGCGATTACGATGATTTTATCAAATACATTAAAGGTGGTCACGCAAAGGCTTTAGATTATTTATCTAAGGAAAATGGCAGGTATGAGTTTCCAGCTGTTGTGGCTGGTGTTGCAGTGTATGACAATTATGCTTTTCGCCATGCA
>JABJGS010000080.1 GCA_018703155.1 Francisellaceae bacterium
AAAGATATCTAAAAATAAGTACCTCCGCCCTATTTTAATCTTTGCTAGTCTTTTAGTTGCAGTAATGTTTCTATTACATTTAGTCCCTGGGGTTAATAATTGGTTGGTTGCCTCAAATTTAGCTATTAGTAAAAACTCTTATATTTATAATTTGTATTTTAACTTTGATAGTCCCACTATTACTTTGATTTTAGCTGTACTACTTTGTCCAGATATAGATAAAAAGAGCAATTATAGGAAGATTATTACGCAATCAATAATGCCAGTAGTATTAGCCATTATCGTAATTAGTAGCTTATCAATACTTTTTGGATTAGTACGGTTTGATCCTAAAATAATGCCCTTATTTATAATTTGGGCTGTTAATAATATGTTTTTCACTTGCTGTACTGAGGAGATAGTCTTTAGGGGCTGGTTGCAAAATGTATTATCTAGCATTTGTTCCAACCTAAAATACTCAGGGTATATAGCCTTGGCTTTAGCAAGCATAGCTTTTGGCTTGTATCACTATTATCGTGGAGGCAATGTGTATATGTGCTTATCTATGATTGCAGGAATTTTTTATGGCTATGCATACTTAAGGACTAAGAAGGTGCAAAGCAGCATCATTGTACATTTCTCTTTAAACACAGCACATTTTCTTGGATTTACCTATCCTGCACTAATAATTTAATGGATTATACCATTACAGCTAGTTGTTTTAGTTACAGGTGTTATAATAAGAGTAAGCACCTTAAATATAGAGCAATTAATGTTTTTATGTGATGTTACAATTAAAGAGCTCCTTCGCTCTAAAAAATTACTAGTGAAACCTGAAGTAAAAGAAAAAAATATAAGACCGGCAGGCATTAGAGTACATCTAGATAAAGAGTTAATACAGTATAAGACTGGGCAATTAATAGATCCCATGCAGCCTGACGAGATTCTTTATAAAAAAATAAGCATGGAGAAACAACCTTTCATTCTGGAGCCAGGGGCTTTTATTCTGGGGGCAACTATTGAGTCGTTCAAAATGCCTAGAGATATGCTCGGTGTGCTTGATGGTCGTAGCACCATAGCAAGACTTGGTGTAACGATACATATTACTGCAACAATTACAGATAGCTTATATGAAGATGAAAGAACAATAACCTTAGAAATAAAAAATGCTGGCAACCTTCGTATAGCCTTGTCATTTGGCATGCCTATAGGATCTATGTTATTTGCTATGCTTGACCATCCTGTGGAACAGAGCACACAAAATCAATATAAGAATCAAAAGGGTGTTGTTGCTGCCAACCTTGGAGAACAATTTAGTTGATAGGAGATATAGGCCTGCACGGCCTTTGAAAAAACTTTCTGCCTATCTAATTAAATTCTACAAGTCATTTTGTAAATTCATTAGCAGCATACGCAGACAGTCTGCAACTTTGAAACTAAGCATTGGAGCGCACTTGAAATCTGTAGCAACACACAATCGGTATACCCCTAACGCAAAAAATAGTGGTAATAAAATCATGATAATTTTATATGATTCTGCAATATCCTGATTATCAGTTGCATCGTTCCAATGAGCTAAACATCTTGATTTTGCTGACTCTAATATTGTATCCTCTAAATCTAACTTGTATCTTCTTGCAATGTTATTTAAATGGGCCGCAATTGTGAAAAATGGGTGTGATATAACACTCTCTCCCAAATCAATCACTGTTACAGCACCAGTTATTTTATTAAGTACCAAGTTCCCTTCATTAAAATCTGCATTTATTAACGTTTGCCCTATTCCATATTTGGCAAGCCGCTCTACAAGATTTTGTATTTTTGGGATATATTCTTTTAGAGATTTAAGCTCAGAGTTGCTAAAGCCTTCTTTTTTAAGTGAGAGTTCATCTTTTAATAAATCATTAAGAAGTTTGGGCATTTTTTCTATACGCCAATTGGGAGCACCTATTTTTAAAAAATCCGTCTCATTTTTTCCCATGCCTCGAACAATTTTCATATAATTATCTAGGCCCAGCTCCCATATAGCTGTATTTAATTTACCATCAAATAAACTTCGTAAATTCACATGTCCTGCACTTTTCATCATGAAGCAATTTAGGTCTTTATTGCTTGCGATAATTTCAGGTGTTGGAGAGCCTTGTAAATGTTTTCCAATAATGCTTATTATTTCATATTCTATATATAACTCTTTTGGAGTTTGCTTTGTAAAATATTCATCACCATTAGAATTGATTTTAACAACCAGTGACCATGGAGTTTCAACAACGACGTCTGAATTAATGTTGGCATCACAATCTGATTTGTTAAGATTTTTTTTGGACCAATGTATTATTTTCTCTATATTACTATGATCCTTTTTCATTTTCCTGTCTCTACTTTATTATTCAAATACAATTTAAATCCTTCATGTGTTGCTTTAAAACCAAGTTTTTCATAAAATTTATGAGTATTTACCCGGTCTTTATTTGTTGTTAGCTGGATCATATGACATCCCCTACCTTTAGATTTTTCAATTGCATATAAAAACATTTTTCCACCAATGCCACAGCCTCTATGTTTGGATGAAATTCTAACTCCCTCTATTTGGCAGCGACTTCCACCCTGAAAAGTTAAATAAGGTATGAAAGTTAGCTGCATGCAGCCAATGACTTCGCCATTATGTTCCATAACAATCAACTCATTATCTGGACTAGATTGAATTTTTTTAAACGCCTGAATATATCCATTTGCTAACGGATCAGTAAATGACTCTCTTTTGCTACCAAGCTCATCATCGGCCAACAAATTAACAATTTGCAGAATATCTTCTCTAGTAGCTAATCTAGTTTTAATATCAACATTACCCATTCCAGAAGCCTTTAATATATTTTATAAATTTTAAGGAAATTCATTATTTCACTTATCCTATATTTTGCCACACGACCTATCACATCGTGGTTTTAGTAGTTTTACTTTCCTTAAGTCTATATTATATATTTATAATTATCTGCCTTTCAACGCTTGTGGAATTTGATGGAGAAAAAGATCATGTCCATTTGCTAGTAAATTATCCTCCCAAAGTGTCCATATCAAAATTAGTGAACAGCCTTAAGGGGGGGGCTAGCAGGATTCTTAGAAGAGATTTTAAGAGAAATATAGGCCATATGTTATACAAGGGGGTACTTTGGTCCCCAAGTTATTTTGCAGGAAGCTGTGGTGGCACACCACTAGAAACAGTAAGAGCTAGATTCAGAAACAAAAAACACCACGGTAGAGTTAGGGAGTGCCTTCCATCCTCCACTTAAAGAGAAGTGGTTTTTCGGCACGTTCGATAATGTCCTTTCAATAAGCAGACATATCAACTGTAATCGTGCAGTGGAAGGACACATACATTTAAACTATATTGCTTTATATTTGGCTTTCACTGGAAGCTTGCTGTCTTCACTTTCAGTGCTTGTTTCAAGTTTATCTTCTTTTTTTCTTTCATCAACATCGCAGTCCGTTTCTGATTGTTCTAAGGCACGGCTGTATGAGTTCAATATAGGCTGATTAGTTTCTACAGGGCGAGGTCCTCGTGGCTCAAGTACGTTATATTTTATAGTAATCTCACTCTCTAGAGCTTCAATTTTATTTAATTCAGTATGCCACGCAGTAATTTCTATTAACTCATCTTGTGAAAATGGTAGGTTAAATTTGCAATCCATACCTTCATTTAGATGATTCCTGTATACGTTAATATATCCTATAAAACACTTCACAACTCTTGCTGTTTCATCAAATGCTTCTGGGTGCTTATGACAAGTATCTATAATATTGAGTGCAAAATAATTAAAGTTTGTTAAGAAAATTTTAGAGTACATTACTGATGATGAAAATCCTCTACCGTATGACAGTGCTACTTCTAGTGCGAAATTTATTTTCCCAATTAGAGTTTTTAATTCTTCTTGATTCAAAGTATCTTGTTGACCAATTTGTCTAGATTCTAATATGGCTTTAATGAAAATTGCACATTGGGGTCTTAATGTGTCATCGTTCAATAATATGCCATCTGCATTTAGATGATAGCCTTCAC
>JABJGS010000033.1 GCA_018703155.1 Francisellaceae bacterium
CACCTTCATTGTTTAGTATGATTGAAAGTGGAAGGTGTATTGCATTAGGTATAGTTCCTGCTTTTAATTCTTCTCGCTCGCGCACATCAAAGATTTCGATATGTCCTAAACATGGGTATTTGAAGGGTGAACAGAAATTTTGCCCAATTTGTGATGAAGAAATTATTGCCAGGAAGAAAAGTCAATCAAACCAAGTAAAGGAGGTTGTAACCGATGAATGAATACAAAGTAGAACTCAATGATGATGAGAGACAACCATGTGAAGTCTGGACTAGAGTGATGGGATATTTTAGACCAGTATCGGGATTTAATAAAGGCAAACATGAGGAACATAAAGAACGTAAGCATTTCATTGAAAAAAGAAAGGTTGTTCAACAATCTTTTGCTGAATCAGTGGAATGTGCCTAAATGAATGAAATATCAGTAGGGGGTTTTGTGCCCCTTACCACTATTGATTATCCTGATCACCTAGCTGCAGTTATATTTTGCCAGGGATGCCCCTATCAGTGTCATTATTGCCATAACCCAAATCTTATCTCAAGAACCGATTCTTCAGAATTAACATGGAGCATGATTAAGAAATTTCTATTAAAAAGAAAAGGTTTGTTAGAAGCCGTTGTCTTTAGTGGTGGGGAGCCCACGTTGCAAAGCAATTTGTTTGAAGCAATTAGCTATACAAAAAAATTGGGGTTTAAGGTTGGATTACATACTTCTGGTAGTTATCCCTTGAGATTTAAGAAGTTACTTCCTATTTTAGATTGGGTTGGTTTTGATGTTAAAGCATCTATAGATGAATATCATAATGTCACTACAGTAAAAAAAAGTGGTATTAAAGCATATGAAAGTTTAAGGTTATTATTGGAAAGTGATGTTGTTTATGAAATTCGAACAACCATTCATCCCAAGCTACACTCTAAAGAACAAATTATGGAGATGGCAGCAGGTCTAAGGGAAATGGGGGTAATAAATTATAAATTACAGAAATTCAGAGAGGAGGGATGTAATAATTCATATTTGAAGTCTTTTAGTCTTTCTGAATATATAACGACTGAAGATATAAGTAAACTTAGGTCTTATTTTCAGCAATTTGCAATAATTTGACAATAAAAATAAGATATCGAAACCAAATTTTCATATCATACCAATGTTCTATAATAGGTTTAGATACTCCATTTAGAGATTTTCTCAGTGAATTTTGACAAATTAATGAACTATGAGATAATGTGGCCGAATATTGGTTATTTCAAAGATTTATAAAGGGTTTTGCACTCTATTGTGCTTGAAAATATACTTGGATATATCTTATTAAGAGTTGGGCTAGAATGAGTACTAAATATAATAGTAATAAAATGTATCCTAAAGTTTTTGACGGATATCAAAAATTCAAAAAAATATATTCTGAGAATAAACAATTTTCTGGAAATATCCATGAGCAAAATCCAGAGGTAATGGTTGTGTCTTGCTCTGACTCTAGAGTTGACCCAGCAATTCTGTTTCAATGTGATCCAGGTGAAATATTCGTCATTAGGAATATGGCAAATATTATACCTCCTTATGAAAATGATAATGGTCATCATGGCACTAGTGCTGGATTGGAATATGGAGTTTGTTTTTTGCAGGTGAAACATTTAATAATACTCGGACATAGTTCTTGTGGTGGCGTGAAGGCTAGAGTTAGTAATAATATGAAACATACTGACTTTATAAATGACTGGGTTAATCAAATTAACATTTGTGATTCAATTCCAAATACAGATGTAGATTCGCATTCTAAAAAATCTATTATTCACTCATTTAATAATTGTATGACATTCCCGTGGATTAACGAGAGAGTTAAATCTGGGCAGTTATATTTACATCCATGGTATCTTGATATATCAGATACACAGTTGTATCAATATAATAAAAATATAGATGATTTTGATAAAATAGAAGTATAGCAAGTATTGCGACAAAGACTTTGTTTCAGGAAGTTATCTAAAATGAAGTGAGCAAATAATCATGATCTATACTGGGTAGGATAATTCTGCTAATGTATGAAGATACATGAGAACATATTGGAATATGTTATGAAAGCAGGTCTTTATCAGCACTACAAGGGTGGTTTATATCAAATTCATGGGATTGCTAGGCATAGTGAAACTAGTGAAGGGATGGTTGTTTATCAACATCTAGATGGAACACCAGGATTATGGATCAGACCAATTGATATGTTTAATGAAAAAATAATAGTAAATGGTGTTGAAAAGCCTAGGTTTGAATATAAAGAATCATTTACTACAAATCTACCCAAGTTTGTAGATCCAAGTACTAGAACTTAATAGTTTCAATAATATTTAATATACGTCTTGTTGCTTGAAACTTATTTTCAAACATATTCAGGCCTTCGGCTCTCATCTTGGGGGCATGGTTATCAAAATATTTTTTTAAAAAAATAATGCTTTCTATCTTATATTGTACGCAAAGGTCATTATTTGGGGAGTTTTCGGTGTTTTGCAAAATGGTTGCTGAAATAAAACCTGGAAATACCAACATCTCTTTAATGTGTTCATTTAGCCATTTTTGAAAATTTTCATAGATGTCATAGTCAACTTTCAAATTAACTTCATAAATCACCATTATTTTCTTATCCTTTTCTATTCTATTCGACAGGTTCACATCCAAGTAAACCTGTCGAGGCAGTTAATTTATATTTTAGCCTTAGGTTTTCCGGCACTGATGCCATCAGCAGCAGGAGCGTTAACTTCTTCAGCACTAATATCTAAGTTATCAACAGAAGCACCAAGGCTACCTACTAGAGTACGATTAATAACAGGAAGAGCTGTGGATGCAGCTTCTACACGTGCAGCGCACATTCTCATTGCTTGCTCAAGAGCTTCTTCTGTACCATAGCGTTTTGCAAGATCCAATGCTGTCTCGTCAAATTGATTCTGAAGAGAAGGATTAATACCGTTTTCTAGCAATAAGACCATAGTTTCAACACGACCAGGCATTGTTTTTTCACCATATGGCTTCATACATGCTGCATGCAACGCACTCATTCCATCAGTATCTTGGTTATTAATCTGCTCTGCAAACGGAAGGATTGTAAGTAATAGTGCAAGCACTTGAGTTTTTCCATATGCAGCTTGATGTAGTGCTGTACCACCGTAGGTATCAGGTCCTAATAAATTTTCTTTTGGGCGTTTATCTAGAAAGATCTGAACTATTGTGGCATCACTAATACCAGCACAAGCATAAAGGAAAGGCGTTCGACCTGCCATTTGTGAGTTTTGAGATTGAGCATCAGCACCAGAATCAAGTAACTCAGCAACTTCTGCGTCATGATTAACAAATGAATGTGTATGTAAAGTTGTTCTGCCACAGTAATCTCTTGTTGTGTGATCGGCAGGTATAATTTCAGGTATTTCATCGAGCTTTAAGCCATAAGAGGCAAAAATTTCTAACAAAAAATTATATTCATAGATTTTTGCCAGCATTGCTGGAGTATTACCTTGAGCATCTTCTTGTTGTAGAACATTGAGGGCTTCTCCTGGTGTAAGACTATCTAGGAGTACTCTAGCACTCTGCACAATTTGGTCGTGATATGATTTATCCTCTGAATCGGTTATACAAAGAGCGTGAATAGGAGTCCTGCCCAGTGTATCTAATATCAAAGCACTCTTTTCAGGGAGTTTTCCTAATAGACTACTGATAGCTTCCGCTCCACCGGCATTTGCCGCTATATGAAGGGGAAGTCTTCCTTGATTATCTCTATGAAGAGGATTACCTCCTTCTCCTATAATCATTTCTATAGCTGCAGCATTCTTAGGTCCAGCTCTATAACATGCAAAAAATAAAGGTGTGTGACCTCCCATTTTTTCCACAGGATCATTGATTCCATCACCTAAGGCTAAAGAGTCAGTTATTTTCTCTATATTACCAAGGTAACTTTGAATATGTATTTTAGATTAGCCGTTGTAATTGGGGGTAGGCATAAGAGCTCCTTACTAAAAAAATCGAATAAATACCAATATATTAAATAGTTTAATTCTAGAATTAAATTCCTCCTTACTTTGAAGGAGATGCAGTAAGTTTGTCTACTTTGTTTATATAGTCTTTTAATTTAACTAAAAGAATTAATCCCGGAATAGCAATAATTGCTGTAGATAAATAAAAATTTGTCCATCCTAGAGACTTGACCATATATCCAGATGCTGGGCCAACGTAGACTCGTCCTAAAGCTGCAAATGAAGAAAGTAGTGCATATTGCGTTGCTGTATACTTAGTGGTGCACAAGCTCATTAGTAGTGCCACAAATGCTGCTGTCCCCATGCCACCACAAAGGCTTTCAATAAAAAAGGCTCCACTAGCCAAGTAGTAATTTTTCCCTACCATAGCAAGGAGCATGAAAAATAAGTTAGTTACAGCTTGAAGTACGCCAAATAGTAATAATGATCTAAATAAGCCCATTTGCGTCATTAATAGGCCACCAGCAAAAACACCAATTAGACTTGCAATTAATCCTACTACTTTATTAATAGTACCTACGGCAGTTAAGCTAAAGCCAATATCAAGCAAGAACGTTGTAGATAATGCATGGGAAAATGCATCACCTAATTTGTAGAGTATAATTAAAACTAAAAACCACAATGCTTTATCTCTGATAAAGAAATCGCCAAAAGATTGTTTTATTGTTTGAAGTAAATTAAGATTTTCATTGGCAAATTTATCTGTTTCCGGCTCCTTGGCGAGTAAATTAGCAACTATACCAATTATCATAAATCCAGACATGATTAGGTATGTAGCTTGCCAGCCAATATTATCAGCTAAAATTAAAGCGAGTCCTCCAGAAGCAAGCATAGCTAATCTATAACCTTCCACTCCTAAAGCTGCACCTAATCCTCTTTCGTCTGGGGTTAAAACATCTACTCGATATGCATCGATTGCGATATCTTGAGAAGCGGAAAAGAATGCTAAAATTAATCCTAATCCACCAAGTATCATAGGATTAATGGTTGGAGTAAAAAAGGTCATAGCAATTAACAAACAAACGATTGCTAATTGAGCAATTAATATCCAACCTCGTCGGCGTCCCAAGAATGGCGGCACATAACGATCCATAAAAGGTGCCCAAAGGTATTTATAAGAATACGGTTGGCCAACTAAAGCTAAGAATCCGATGGTTACAATATCTACTCCTGATGTTTTAAACCAAGCTTGCAGTGTGCCTCCAATAAGAGCCAATGGCAGACCAGAGGAGAAACCTAACAATAACATTATTAACATTTTACGATTGCAGTATGCCGAAAGTCGACTTGGAGTTCTAGGCTTAGAACTAGGTTTTAGTCTTGATTTAAGGTTAGCTTCTAGTTGCATTCTTGTTTCCTATAGTTGAAATTCCATGAGTTCAACAGGTTTAGATTGTTGAGGTTTTTGTATGAAACCTATGTGGTTACAAAATTCTAGTAGTCGTTTTGGTATGGCTTGTAATTCTGTAATTTCTGCATAATGGTCTAATAAATAAGCCATTGCATTACGGATCCTTGAAAAAGTAGAACGGATTTGCATTAAGGCGCCTAAAGTTAATAACCCTTTGAAAAAAGTTGGAGCCAAGACTACAAATGGAACCAAAAAGAATACCTGGTCATAACTTTTTTGCCATAAATTAAAATGCTTTATCTTGTTATATGATTTTTGGTGATTGTGGGTTATTTGTGATAACAGCTGAGAAAATTTATCTTGTTTAATATCGTCACCATTTAGAGAATGCACCTGTTCATAACGGAAAGCTGCTTCATGTTTTTGAGTTGTATACTCTGATTTCACAAGTGGGTTAGCAATTTTAGCGGAAACAATCATACCCAGTACTGTATAAGCAACTACTGCAAGGGCAAGAAAAATACCAGTTTCCCACAGAAATAAATCCATATCTTTAGCTTCTAAAGTATCATAGAAGCGTCGATTCCATTGAGTAAAGAGGTAACCACAACAAACTAGGAGCTGAGAAAGCAATATTAAGAGTATTCCCATTGAGCGAGCATAACCTTTTTCATCACCATAGAAGTAAGGTGAAATGAGTTGAAGGGATGAGCGCATAATACCTCTGAATTAAAGTAAGTTTAAGTATGCTGGATTCTATCAGAATTAAAAGGTAAATCAATAAAATCTAACGAGTTGGAATCCAAACAAAGTGCTAAATATTATTTCATTTATAAAGTAATTGATAAATGTCCTCTGAGGCATAAATTTCAAGGTGTTTATATCTAGAAGAAGAGAGTAGTAAAACTACACATTTTGGCTTGCTTTTAATGAGATACTTATTGTTTCAGGCAACTCCTTTTTTAAGCTGACGGATTAAAAATCGTCCTGGGTGAATATATTCTCTACATTTTAATGAGATATCAAGGGGCTCCCCACATATTTCTCGGGCCAATAACTCTGATGCAAAAGGTGCTGAAATCATTCCACGAGATCCATGGGCAAGATTCATATAGAGTCCAGGGAGATAGTGAGCTGGTGGATAAGAGGATGGCTTGCGATCTTGAATTAATCTAAGATAGTTTTTTCGGAAGTAATTTCCACATGGAACTGGGCCTACTAAAGGAAAATAATCAGAGGATATGCAACGAAATGCTGCTCTATCTTGTGTTATATCATTATAACTTGTCTCATCATGAGAGAACTCTGGATAAATGTTTTCTAACTGTTTTATGTTATAGCGTCGATCTTGAACAAGGCAATCTTTCGTCATCATTTCAGAAAATGAAGCTCCGATCCATTGGTTACCAAATTTAGCTGGCACAAGATAGCCATCATAACTTACTGGGATCTTTAACGGTAGCATAGTTGGGTTGTTGCTTATCATGGACAACTGTCCTCGTACAGAGCGAATGGACATTGGAATGTCTTTTATGAGTTCTTTACCTCCAATAGCATTTGCAATAATAAGCACAGGTGCCGTTGCTAATAATTTTTCAGAGGAATTGAAGACATTCCACTCTTCGTTTTCATAATGTATTTTTGTTGCTTTTTGATTAAAGATGGTCGTAATTGATTCTTTAATGTCATTTAAATATGCAGCAACAAATTCTATTGGCGACAACCATGCGGCATTTTTAAATAAAATACCATTATAAGGAAAAGGCAAACCTGATATTTTCTTAATTTGTGTCTGATCTAGATAATCCAGAAGATATGAATATTCATCTATTTCCAACCATTTTGTCTGTCTAATTTGTTGACGCTCATTAAATGCAAGCTGAATAATTCCTGATGGTTTAAATCCAAATTCATAAGATTCAGCTAATAAATGTGCCTGCTTTATACTATGGTTGAAAGCTTGAATATAATATTCAGAAAAAGTACTAGGAACAGTTGTCATTGCTGGCATTAGTAAACCTGCGTGATTACCAGAAGCATGTGATCCCGCTTGCTCTTCTTGGTCAATAAGTATAACTTTAAATCCTCGCTTAATTAATGAGTAGCAAGTACTAACACCAGCTATACCCGCACCAACTACTATAGCAACTGTTCGTTTATTTGCGGAATTAGTCTGATTCCACGGAAGATATGGGCAGGTCGTCATTTTGAAATTCCTGTAATTAGTACATTGGCATTTGGTTTTAAGATTTTTTCAAAATTTTGGAAAAACCTAGAATAAGATAGCTGATAAAATGTTTAGGGTGCTTAACGAACTATTAATATATAAAGGATATAATATGATAGGTTTTAAGGGCAAGCAATTTATAATGAATTGATTCTGTTATATTTTCGACAAGTTGTTACCCTTTCAAAGCTTGCCTTCAATGGATTACCTAACTAACTCTTCGCTTATCTCAAAGCCTTGTTGCTAGGGAGTAGAGCTTTGTATTCACCCAGACAGTTGAGTCTAGGTCTGAATTCAAATGCGTCGATGTTAACACATTTACAAGTATGTATTAGTTGTTTAAGATATCTCTTTGATTTTAATATAGGCATGTTATGAGGTATAACCTTAAATGTGTTGAAGGGACCATTATCAATGAGATTTATAAAAAAATTAATTTTAATATCTATTTCTCTATTCGCAATTTCTGTTAGTGCTGACACGCCGAAAAATACTCTTGTTATTGCTCAGAGAATTGATGAAATTATAACACTTGATCCTGCTGCAATGTTTGAGTTTGCTGCTATGGAGTATGCAAATAACACTTATAATACTCTGGTTTCATACGATTTGGATAATGTTGCAAATATAAAGGGGCAAGTTGCAGATAGCTGGGAAGTTAGTCAAGATGGGAAAATATATACATTCATATTAAATGATAACTTGAAATTTGCTTCTGGTAATCCAGTTACAGCAGATGATGTTGTATTTTCGTTACAAAGAGTAATTTTATTAGATAAAGCCCCCTCATTTTTGCTGTCACAATTTGGTTTTAATAAAGAAAATGTTACAACTAATATACGCTCAATAAATAATCATACTGTTGAATTGAAACTTGAAAGTAAATTTGCCCCTACAATGCTTTTATATTGCTTAGCTTCACCAGCCACCTCTATTGTTGATAAAAATTTACTTCTCAAGCATCAAGAAAATGGTGATTATGGTAATAAATGGTTGAGTACAAATTATGCAGGTTCTGGAGATTTCCGCTTAGGTACCTGGCAGGCAAATGAATACTTAATGTTAGAAAGAACCCCTAATATATATAACGAAAATCTAGTGGAAAAGGTTATAATTAGACATGTCCGCGAGAGTGTTACTCAAAAATTATTGCTAAAGCAAGGTGACATAGATATTGCTCGAAACTTAACTAAGACTGATGGTTTGCCTAAGGAAATAGCGATGGTTTCAGCGCCAAAAGGCTCGTTAACATATATGTCATTAAACCAAAATCACCCAAAGTTGAAGATTCCTCAAGTACGCCAAGCGATAAAATATTTAATTGATTATAAAGGCATGGCTGAAGCTCTATTTGAGAATCAGGTTGAGGTGCACCAAAGCTTTATTCCAAAAGGGTTTTTTGCTGCAGATACTTCCAATCCATTTTCCTATAATTTACAAAAAGCAAAATCTCTTTTAAAGGAAGTTGGTTTGGAGGATGGCTTTGATATAACAATGGATGTTTATAATTTAGAGTTAGCTCAAGCAATTCAAGCAAGTTTTGCGACGGCAAATATCAGAGTTAAGATAATTCCTGGTGATAGTAAACAAATTTTCACGAAGTTTATGACCCGAAAACACGATGTTTTGATTGCTACATGGGGTACTGATTATCAAGATCCACATGCTAATGCCTCTACATTCACTTTAAATCAAAATAACTCTGATACTCCAAAAATAAAGACACTTGCCTGGCGTAGTGGGTGGGATATTCCAAAAATTTCTGTAAAAACATTAAATGCTGCAACTGAGCGGGATCCTAGTAAACGGGAGCAGGCTTATATCGATTTACAGCAAGAATATTATTCTAATTCCCCATTAATTGTAATGTACCAGAAGAAGGATATTGCAATTTTAAGTAATAAGGTTTCAGGTTTGGTCTTGGGTCCTAGTTTTGATACAACCTCGTATGCCAATGTATCGAAAGGATAACAGTGAGAAATAGCAAGTATAGAGTTTTATGTGCCTGGGGCGTCACAGGCACATCTGTAGCTTTAACCTGTCTTGGCTTACTACTCATGATATTTGTAATTTTCCAGTTAGTTCCTATTGACCCAGTGCTTACATTGGTTGGGGATAGAGCATCAGAAGCTACTTACAACTCTGTTAGAACTGAGCTTGGTTTGAATTTATCATGGCCACAGCAGTTTGTTGTATATCTAAATAAAGTAGTACACTTAGATTTTGGGTATTCATTACTTACTTCCAATCCAGTACTTGAAGATATATCAAGAGTTTTTCCTGCCACCCTAGAGTTAGCAGCAGTTGCAATTATACTTGGATCTGGAATTGGTATACCTTTTGGTATAGTGTCTGCTGTTTATCAAAATAAATGGCCTGATAACTTATTACGAATTATTTCTCTTCTTGGAAATTCTTTATCTATTTTTTGGTTGGGGTTGATGGGGCTGGTTGTGTTTTATGCAAACCTTGGTTGGTTGCCAGGTCCAGGTAGAGTTGATATTAAATATCTAGGCGATGGCGATGCGCAGGGATTTATAATAATAAAAAGCTTCTTTACTGCAAATTGGCCTTTATTTATTGATGCAGTGAAGCATATTATTATGCCTGCAGGAATTTTAGCATTTTATAATTTAGCCCACATCAGTCGTATGACGCGAACATTTATGATTGAACAATTAAGCCAGGAGTATATTCAGACAGCCAGAATTAAAGGCGTTACTGAGTGGAACATTATAACAAGACACGCTTTTCCTAATATAGCAACCCCTTTACTTACTGTGGTTATTCTTGGATTTGCAACTCTTTTAGAAGGCTCAACTTTTGTGGAGATTATTTTCATGTGGCCTGGTTTAGGATATTATTTATCCAGGTCCTTAATGAATGCTGATCTGAATGCAACATTATGTTGTACGGTCATAATAGGATTTATCTTTATAAGTTTCAATTTATTCGCTGATTACCTTTATAAGTACTTAGATCCAAGAACAAGGATGAAATAGGCACATTGATAGAAACCATACCATTAACTATGGATGCCGCTCGGAGAAACAAAAGGGCGTATTATCTTCATAGAATTATTAACAATAAATCTGCTGTAACTGGTATGTTAATTCTTTTTTTTCTAATTTTTATTGCAGTTTTTGCATCATGGTTGGCACCATATTCACCTAATGAGCAAATTCTAACAAATAGATTACTACCTATGAGCTGGGAGCATCTGTTGGGTACAGATGAGCTTGGTAGAGATATTCTTAGCCGCATAATCTATGGCTCTAGAGCTGCTGTTTACGTAGTAAGCCTTGTATCAATAATTGCAGGTCCATTTGGCTTGGTTCTTGGCGTTATCTCTGGTTATTTTGAAGGAATTGTTGATGCTACTCTAATGCGCCTTACTGATATATGTTTGGCATTTCCTAAATTAATTTTAGCTTTGGCTCTGGTTTCTGTCTTAGGACCAGGAATAAATAATGCAATTATTGCAATTGCTATTACATCATGGGCTCCATATACCAGACTTGCACGAGCTCATACATTAACTATAAAAAATAGCGAATATATTGATGCAATAAGAGTTCAGGGTGCAACACATAAAAGAATTATTTTCAAGCATATAACGCCTATGTGTGTTAGTGCATTGTTGATACAAGTAAGTTTGGATATGAGTGGCTATATATTGTCTGTAGCAGGTTTGGGATTTTTAGGGTTAGGTGCGCAACCACCGATGTCAGAATGGGGCGCAATGATTGCTACTGGTCGTGAATATATCTTAGAGCATTGGTGGCTTATAACTTTTCCAGGCATAGCAATTGCCATTGTTAGTATAGGGTTTAATTTATTGGGTGATGGTTTAAGGGATGTTTTTGACCCAAAACATACAGAGCAAGGGATCTAATGCTAAAAGTAGCTAATTTAAATATTTATTTTCCTGGCCCGTCAGCTAATATTCAGGTTGTTAACAATGTTAGTTTTAATTTAAATAAACAAAAATTAGCAATTGTTGGTCAGTCTGGCTCTGGTAAATCTCTTACTGCAAAAGCACTACTTGGGTTAGTGCCATCACCTGGTATTGTAAGGGCTCAAACTATCTCAGTGCTTGGTAATAATGTTTTGACAGCAACAAACGCTGAATTACAGTCAATGCGAGGTCATAATATTGCAATGATTGGCCAAGATCCAAAATATTCCTTAAATCCAGTTATTAAAGTGGGAAAACAAGTAGCAGAATCTTTTATTATTCATCATAAATTGAGTAAAGTTCAGGCTAAATCGGCAGTCATTGAACTGTTGAAGGATTGTCTTATTGATGATCCCAAAAAGGTATATGATTTATATCCTCATCAGCTTTCTGGCGGCATGGGGCAACGTGTAATGATCGCAATGATGATTGCATGTGGACCCCAAATACTTATAGCTGATGAGGCTACAGCATCCTTAGATGCTGATGTTCGTGATGAAATTTTGGAGTTATTTAATAAGATGTATCAGCAATACGATATGTCTATAATTATGATTAGTCATGATTTACCTTTAGTTGCTTCTTTTTGTGACCATGTGATGGTTATGTATAAAGGCTCCGTTGTTGAATCTTGTCCAGCTACAAAACTAAGTTCGGCACAACACCCATATACACAAGGCTTATGGAACTGTATCCCATCAAAGGACAAACGAAATAAACCTCTGCCTGAAATAAATTATGAAGAGGAATGGTGTTGAATGCTGAATATCAATAATTTAACTATTTTCAGGAATGATTTGGATTTTGGTGTTAATGAAATCCTTTTAAATAATATTAACTTATCTATTGCTGATGGCGAGGTATTTGGTTTACGTGGTTTTTCTGGCTGTGGTAAATCTACTCTTCTACGCGTTATGCTGAATTTATATTCAAATTATACTGGAACAGTTCTGATTAATGGTATGTCAACAAGAGAAATACAAAAAAACAAATTATTACAACAAGTACGAATGATCGTTTTTCAAGACCCATATTCTTCATTACATCCACGACAGACCATAGTGGAGGCTCTTCTGGAGCCCATAATCAACTTTAAAATAGAAATTAATCATTTGAAGCGTATTAAACAATGTATGCATATGGTGCATTTAGATTTATCTTTATTATATCGATATCCTCATCAGTTATCTGGTGGTCAGAGGCAACGTGTTGCTATAGCTAGAGCTCTTATTACAGAGCCTAAACTTTTATTATTAGATGAGCCAACTTCTGCACTAGATGTTTCCATCCAAGCTGAAATTTTAAACTTATTAAATGATTTAAAGAAAGAGCAAAATATAACTTATTTCATTGTTAGCCATGACAATAATTTATTAGATTATATGTGTGATCGAGTGGCTGTCATTGAAGAAAAATCCTGTGGTATTACGCAAAGAGATGTGGTGACAGGTAATTATAATAACGCAACAAGCTGAGCAAGCAATGTATATTGCCAAAAAAAATGGCAAAAATAGATATCACTTCCTATTAAATGATTTGCATATGACATATTGTGGGACGTTTATTATTCTATTGATAAAACATTTATTAGTATTTGCATGTGGTGTGTTGCTATTTTTCAATACCGGATACTAAGGCTCCAGATAATTATAAAGAAGCTCGAGCAATAGTTTTTGAATTAGTGAACTACTCATGGCTAAAGGCAAGAGTAGTTCACGTTGCCAAATTAACAGTTTGTACCTTTTGATTTTTGCTTTAGTTTTTCAATAGCTGCACTTTTATCGAATTTTGACTCTATTTTTGATACATCAGTAATTTTTTTTTTATGTTTTGTATTTATTCTAATTTAAAACCTAATTTTAACTTTAGATTCCACCATTATATCTTAGCTCAGTTCAATTTTCCCTTTGTTAACACTTGGTGGGGATGTATTTAAAGCAATTGAATATTTAAGAATATTTAAGTTTTCTTTGAGACTTTTCATTTACTACTGGTATTGATGATGATTGTTTTGGTAATAAGGACATTTGATATGCAAGAAATGATATACAAGAACAAATGTCAAAAGCAACAGGTTCATCTTCATCTGACTCATAAACAAGATCCTCAGCTTCTGTTCTCATCATGACTTCATTTTGAGGAGCTATATCTAGATATCCAAATGGTTTCTGTTCGTTTGAAGCTGATGTTAAAGAGTCATCATCTTCTTCTAACACTGATGCATCTTTTTCAATTTCTACAGTTATAGGATCACTAAATGGAGATTGATCTCTTTTAGGAGTAATAGGTAGACTCTTTAGGGTAAATAAATCACTATTGTTTGCATCATCAGCTAATAACATTTTTAATGACTTTTTATAATTAGCACTCTTTTCTAGAACTTTATTGATGACTGGAGGCTCAACGTTTTGCCCTTCAGCCTTGCTAGTAAAATACTTAAATTTACGTTTAAAGTTCATATAATTTACCTAGGTTTCTACTTAAATAAACATGAGTTCACTTAAACTTTCTTCATGTTTGTCTGTGCGCTGGATTATACGGTAAACCTATAAAAAAAGACAACAAAAATGGTGATTTCAAATTCATTAACAAATAAGATAATGAAAAAAATATTTAAACTAGTTCCTGTATTTTTGTTGAATATACACTCTTTGTGTTTTCATGGTTAGAAGAATAAATAATTGTTGGCCTAACTCTAATAGAAGGGGAAAAGTGACATTCATAGTTAGAGACAGTTTAGGTAAAGTGATATGATTGTTTTGACAACAAACTAATGTTCCATGTGAAACATTGTGATAGCTCAACGCCTTGATCCGACATGTTTGGTGTGCTGTCACCGAGTTTGTATCAAAATATTATTTAACAATGAATTGATAATATTTAAATTTTAATTAGTTAATGGAAAATAATTATGAATATTGAAGGTTTACTACGGTCAAGAAGTGACTCTAAATGTGAGTTATGCGGATCTCAGGAAGATTTATGTATCCATGAGGTTTCACCCTCAGATGGCAGTGCAGACTCCTCTATATTGATTTGTAGTGCTTGTGATGGCCTTATCAATGAGCCTAACAAGAATGCCCATCACTGGCACTGCTTAAAAGAGAGTATGTGGAGTGAAGTTGCTGTGGTTCAAGTTCTTGCTTGGAGGATCCTAAATAATCTTAATGAAGCATGGAGCAATGAGCTGTTAGAAATGCTTTATCTAGATGAAAGCACTCTATCTTGGGCAAAATCAATCAACAATGATGATGAAATAGATGACAATGAAAAGCATCTTGATAGTAATGGTGTAGTGTTAAATGCAGGAGATACTGTTGTAATTACTAAGGACCTAAATGTTAAAGGGTCAAGTATTGTTGCTAAGCGTGGCACAGCAGTAAGAAGTATTAGCTTAGTGCCAGATAAACCTGAGCAAATAGAAGGCCGTGTTAGTGGTCAGCAAATTGTGATTTTGACTAAATATGTTAAAAAATCTTGAGCTCTATATAAGCAAAATAATAATATTCTTGTTGCCAGAAGAGGGATGTTACACCTATTGAGCCAAATAGAACAGCTAATCGGCTCAATAATGATGTTATTATGAGCCATAAGTTGCTATAATCAAC
This sequence comes from Francisellaceae bacterium, assembly GCA_018703155.1. GTDB lineage: Bacteria > Pseudomonadota > Gammaproteobacteria > UBA6186 > Azoamicaceae > JABJGS01. The sequence goes on from JABJGS010000033.1 coordinate 15,155, forward strand.
TCATAGTAGTTGGGATCAGATAATGAAGATTAAAAAATGGATCTGGGAGCATCCTGGGTGGCCAAATTTTGAATATTACCTGAATGATACAATTCATCAAAGATTGTATTCCTATGCCAAGACTTTTAACGGTTACCCTGGGCTAGATAATATGCCCAAAGAAGAATATACAGACTTAATTATAGATATAATGGTAGCTGAAGCTACAAAATCCTCACAAATAGAAGGGGAGAATATTAATCCTATGGAGGTTCGCTCCTCTCTAATGAAACAGCTTGGAATAAATGAACAAACAAAGATAAAACCTAGTCTAAAAGCAAATGGTATAGCTCAGCTAATGTATATGGTGCGAAAAGATTTTTCAGAGCCATTGTCTGAAAATATGATACTTAAATGGCATGAGCAAATAATGCTTGGAGCAAGCCCATATACAATATTCAATTCTGGCATATTCAGAGCTAAAGAAGATGATATGCAGATCGTTTCTGGACCCATAGGCAGTGAAAAAATACATTACTTAGCGCCACCATCTACAAAAATCAATAAAGAGATGGCGCGTTTTATTCATTGGTTCAATGATAAAGAAAACATACAGCTTCCAGGGCCTATCCGGGCGGCAATAGGACATTTATATTTCGAGTGTCTTCATCCTTTTGAAGATGGTAACGGTAGGATCGGCCGCGCCATAGTTGAGAAAATATTATCTCAAGAACAGAACATGCCAATTATGTTTAGCGTTTCAACGGTATTACATGAAAGACGCAAGGAGTATTACAATGAGCTATCAAAAGCATCAGGGTACTCAATCAACATTACTGACTGGATTGGCTGGTTTATTGAAGTAATAATTGATTCAGTCGAAAAATCAAGAGAGATTACTGATTTTACGGTAAGAAAAGCCAAGTTTTGGAAAAAATATTCTGATAAATTAAACTCTAGACAAATTGTAGTTTTAAAGCGAATGTTTAAAGAAGGACCTAAAGGATTTGATGGTGGTATTAGTGCAAAGAAGTACATAGCAATGGTGGAAATTTCAAAAGCTACTGCTACAAGAGACTTAGCGCAACTGCTAGAATTAGGATGTATTTATAAATTGCGTAGTGCTGGAAGAAGTACTAGATATAATTTAAAGTTTTAGAAGTGTACGCTACGGTTCTAAGTATGGATAAATAACTCAATTTATAGATTAAATACCTATAAGCCTTTTGGGAAAAATTGAGAGCGCTCCTATTCTATGCGCTCCTACAAGTTTTTCATCTTAAAATAGATGAAGCTATAATCCAAAGTAAGAGTCAATGTTTTTTGTCCCTACATCAGATAAACATTGATGTACAAACTTCTTGGCTGGATGCCAAAGTGATCCTTCTTTCCAACATAAGTAAGCTTGTAGTGCTACAGGCTCTTTACACATAGGGAGTTGAAATAAAGTTCCTTCTTGAATAAGTTTGCGGCACAATACTTCTGGCAAGCAAACAACACCTAGGCCATTAGTCGCTGCATAAATAGCTGTTAAAACATCATGTATTATTAATTTGGGCACTACAGGAGGTGGTTCTTGACCATCGACAAGAGCACTCAAAACCTGATCTAAATAGTATTTATTTTCAGAGAATGCTATCCATGGTGTTTTCATTATAGTTTCTTCTAAGCTGCTATTTTTGTACATTTTGCTGATTTCTGTAAACAACTTTTTGTTAGCTACTGGAATGGTGTGGTCTTTATAGCAAGGTTTTATAGAAATATCTTCTTCGCTTAAAAATAAGGTGCTTGATAGTATGAAATCAAATTTTCCGTTACGCAATTCTTGAACATTGTAATTTTCACTACTTAGCTTAACTTGAATTCCTTTCTCAATTATTTTTGCTATCCTTGGTAAAATACAAGCAGTTATAACATCAGATGAGCTTCCAATAGTAATAACTGTGTCACCATTAACAAAGCTGTTAATGGAATTATTTAATTGGTTAAAGGCAGGCCCTATTTCAATATAAAGCTGATCTGCAACAGCAGTTGCTTCTAATTTTCTCGTAGTTCTTTTAAATAGTATTTGACTAAGTTCTTTTTCTAATCGTTTAATATGTCTTGTTACTGCTGGTTGAGATATATCTAATGACTCGGCAGCTCCAGAAATGGACCGTTTTTGATATACAGCAATAAAGCTAGCGAGATAATTGTAATAACCTGACATATTATAATAAATCCATGATGACTAAACATAAGTATAATGGATTTATACTAAAATTATAGTACCTTGACCTTAAGTGCTCATGGTAGGTCTGGATATATTTGCTTTTTTGAAAGCTGAATAAGAAAGTTTTAAGCGGATGTTGGCTGGTTAACTATTGGGTTGGTGATAATTTTAGCTTAAGTAACTTAAGGTGAAATTTATTTTATTAGCATCCATGCGTAATGAGTAATAGGATTATGAAGGTACTAAAAGGAGGACTTATTATGCAGTGGACAAGAAATATCAATCTAGCTTTTATTATTCTGTCATTATTTTTCACATTTGAATTACATGCAAAAAACACGATTATAATTGTTCGTCATGGGCAAGGGGAGCACAATATTGGTAATTTCTATAATGCAGATATGAGTCATGCTAATTATAGAATTTCTAACTTAACAGATAAGGGGAGGAAAGAAGCTTTAAATGCTGCACGTAAACTAGATAGTTTTGGTTATGCTGGGAAAATTGACTTAGTTTTTGTTTCACCGCTACCAAGGACAATTCAAACAGCAAAAATTATAAGTAGCTATGGAATCTATGATTCTAGCCTTGAGATTATTGAGCCACGGCTTGTTGAAGTGAAAACTGGCAATAGAGAAGGTCTTCCTCATGAGGATGGAAAAGATTCCTGGGATCATTCGGATGGTCGTAGCCATGGAGGTGAAACCGGTGATGATGTAAGGGAAAGAGTTGGTGATTTGCTAAATGAATTATCTTCAAAGTATGAAAATATGAATATTCTGTTGGTTACTCATGGTACACCAGCAAGTGAGTTAATATCACTTGTAAGTAAAGTATCAGATGTAAGACTGAAAACTGCAGAAATTAAATTTCTCGACATATCATGACATATATTATGACAGTAGTATTACGATAACGGTTATTTGTTAGTACGCCCATACTAACGACATTGGTTTGTGGTAATAAATACAACAGATTGTCTTTATATCTTTATGATTTTATAGTAATTTAGAGAATAAGCAATATATCGAACATACATGACATGGTAAAAATATGACAACTAATGAATTGGTCACAAAAAACAAAGATATGCTATTTAAATCTTTGGAATATCTAGACTACAGCTATAAAAAAGTTGTAAAGCTAAAGTTTGATACCACTGATTTTGAAGAGCTAGAAACTTGGGAGTGTTTTATGGCTCGCTTTGCAAGAAGCATTGATATATTCATTTCCAAATACCTTCGCTCTCGAGTACTATTTGAAGAGCCTGGTTATCGTGGCAGTCTGCGTGACTTCCTCAATACCGCTGAAAAACTTGGTTTTATTGAAGATTCTTTGCACTGGATTGAGCTTAAAGAAATAAGAAATATGCAAGCACATGAATATACCGAAACCAAGTTAGCTAAATTCTTTAAATTGGCACTTGAAAAAGCCCCTAGCGTATTAAATCTAAAGGATTCTCTGTAGTGCGTATCTCTAAGGTAGATATAGAAATTATTAAGACCACCCTCGCCCATTTCAACAATACTGGAATTATATATCTATATGGTAGTAGAGTTGATGATTCCAAAAAAGGTGGTGATATAGACTTACTGTGGGTCTTTGATGGCAATATCATAACTGAAGAACTAAATGATATAAAATATAAAATACTAGCGAAATTAAAATATTCACTTGGTGATCAAAAAATTGATTTAGGAATTGTTAACAAAGACTATTTACAAAAAGATGAATTTTATAGCACGATTCTTATATCAGCAGTAAAGTTATAAGTTTTAAAGAAACTTAAATAGTGATAAAGCTATAAATATTATGTTGGCAGCGGCAGTAATAGTTAATTGTTATTTAAGGCAGAAATCTAGGGAGTATAATTTGTCTCACCTAGTTTGGGATGATTAGTCTATTGTGATTCACCGTCTGAAATCATATATTTTCTAGCTTAATGTGCTCTCTCAAATAACGAAATATTGCTCGGCTACTGGTAGGTGGTTTTTTCTGTGAAGCTTCTGCTTGTGCTCGTCGAAATAGTTGACGTAGATGTTGACGATCCAAATTATCGTATTCCTCGAGCAACTTATTCAAAGCCATATCACCATCTTCAATAAGCTGATCCCGCCACTGCTCTAGATGATGAAATGTTTTGTCTTCAGTTTTTCGCTGAAAGGTTAATGATTCTAACGAAAGTTTTATTTCATTCACATCTTCTTCACGCATCAGTTTTTCAATATATTTCAATTGGCGGCGCTTACCTTCATTATTAGATATACGCCTTTTCAGCTCAATTGCATCACGTAATTTCTCATCAATTGAAATGTTTTTAAGTATCTCCAATGGCAATTCAGCCAACTCTTTTCCTAGCTCATGAAGCTCCTTCATCTCGCGCTTATGTTGTGACTTGCTTGGCCTTGAGTTAAGTTCGTTGTCATTCGTTTTCTTTATGCTCATAATAATCTTACCTTATAAGGTTAAAATGCATATGCTAGTTAAGCTCTAACCATCGTGCATCTAAAATAAAGTTTTAGTCATATAGCAAGTGGATTATAACATTAGGTGATAGTCGAATTTTCTCTTGGAACCTCAATCGACCTTCAGATTTTTACTGAATCCTTTAATGTAACAAATAATTTGGTACAGGCTGAAAATGATTAAAACAAATGGAGCACATAGTAAAATGAGATCTAGTTTAAGCCGAAGGTTGGAAAGAACCAAGGCAAAAGTGCATCCTAGTAGGAAATATCAAAATTCCTTATTTTTCAGGTGTTTAAAAATTTTGCATTTGGGTTTCCCAAGCATTTTTTATGCTGGCATTATGCCATGTTTCATATAGTTAAACAAATTATTAAATATGCTAAACCTCTTCTTCTATGCTGTGTATACACGCAACTATAATCATGGAAACATAAATAAGGCTAAGCCTAGCACAACCCTCAATATGGGAAGACTTTTAAAAGAGGACTTTTATGGAGCCTTCAACTCCTTCCCTAGGACTCATTTTTTCTCCTCGAACAGGAAGGACATGATTAAAGAACCTATTAGACTAGATTTAACTCACCAGCTAGATTCTTTTCAGCCCACTGCTCAAGTTTATTTCTCCACTCTATGTCCATATTTAAAACCCAAGCAGGTGCTATTTCTGGGGTCTTTAACCATTGACATAGAAGAGCTGTCCTATATTTTACAAAACATGGTATACGATTCACCCATACTTGCTCGATATCCTTTTCCTTTCGATAACCTTGCAGAAATAAATCAACGCACTCATCAAACGTCAATGAACAATCAATCCCTTCATTATGGATAATAAAAAGTAAACTATATAATCCATTTGCAATATCAAAAGAAAACCAATGGTAAGTACAGTCATCAAAATCGAAAAATGTGACTTCCTTTTCATCAATATGGAAGTTAACACTATCTCCATGGATCATACCGTAATTATATTGATCTCTAGGGAGACCATTAATCCACTTGTCAAATATATTTAGAATGTTTGAAATCCCAATGTTTATATCAGAATATGCTGAAGAATCTAAACTATACTTTTTTATCGAATAGTAGCTATCACGCTGATATTTAGGAACATAGCATGCCGATAAATCGTGTATTTTACCCAGCTCTTTCCCCCAAGCAATAAGGGTTTCAGGGCAAAGCACACCAGCTTCTTCTATAGGTCTACCTAAAGCAAAAGAAAATACTGAACTAAAATACTCATTATTGCCTGACTTTATTGTCTCGATAAAATTACCACTTGCTGACTTAATCGGTCTTGCAACATTACAGCCATTGTTAGATAAAAATAAAGTCCATTCCACCTCTTGTTTCAGCTCCAAAATATTTCTGTGATTTGAATTAGTCAACCTAAGAACTGCTGATTCATCAGAAATTGAAATTCTATATACTGCATTTTGTAAATCACGAATAAACGTTGGAGAGCCATTAACACCCCAAAGTATTTTGGCTTTATTTAATGTTTCAATTGAAATCTTCAACCCTTACCCCTTGTGGTTTACCTACTTGCAATCATGCGAGGACCTTGGCAATTAACAATTACTGCTATTTATTCATATTATTGAGCCTAGTTAAGCACTCAGACAGCAGTTGTTCTAGAATACACTTTTTTGCTCAGGAGCAATGGTTGATGTCATCTGTTCTTCGATATTATGGATTAAATAATGAGCCTTTTTAATAACATTTAGCCCCTCTACCGTAAGTGCTGCACATAAAACTCGCCATGACATGGAGTATTTTCTCTCTTTATAAGAACCGGCCTCTCCAAATTTGATACAATGCCATGCATTGTTTGCGGTGTAATAAATGATCTTCTAGCAAGTTCTGCATTTGATATCCCCCCTTTTAACTCTACATGCTTACTGGAAGGACACAAGCACTGTCAATTAACTTCCTAGAAATACTTGGCATAGGAGGAATGTCGGGGATATTATGAATGTCGAACCATTGAGCATCTTCTATTTCATTTGGCTCCATTATTATATCTCCTTCTAAATATTCTGCTGTAAAAGCAATCATGAAACTGCCTGGGAAAGGCCAGCTTTGGCTGCCAAAATATTTCAATGATTTGATTTTCAAGCCAACTTCCTCTTGGACTTCACGATGAACAGCACATTCAGCACTCTCACCTACGTCAATAAATCCTGCAAGTGCAGCATACATACCTTTTTTAAAGTGAGGACTTCGTGCTAGCAAAATTTGATTTTCTTTTCTCACTAAAACCATTATAGCAGGAGACAAATTTGGAAAAAATGATAAACCACAAGGTTTACATTGTTTTTCAAGATGATTATTTACAGGATTAATTGGAGCTCCACATTGACTACAATAACAACACTTACGATTCCAGTTTAGGCATTGAACCCCCCTTAGGATGTGAATCACATCTTCATTAGGTGCTCCTCTAAGAAAGATTTTAGATGGAAAGATATCCATCTTGCATTGTTCAGAAATGCTTTGTAATTCTACAAACAGTAAATTTTCATCTAAAAAAATTTCTTTAATATCACTTTGAGATTCATCCAAACCTACCTTGAAATTTATGAAGGGACGGTTTTCATTTGGTTCTACAATTATATTACTGCCACTAAAAAAAACCGCATTATGTTTGTAGTAAGTTTTCAAATTTTTTATTGGAATCTGTTTCATATAAATTTATCACTAATTGTATCTCTAACTTTGTCTGTTAAATTAGTTGGGTCAACACGTATGAAAATATCGGTTACCCCTTTACCTGAATACCCATTAACTTTTAAGCCACCTGAAACATTCACTCTAACTTTTATATGTCCAGGAGGATATTTATGTCTACAGCACTCAGATAATCCCAAGACAATCTTTGTAACTCCTGGTACTTTTGCTACCCATAGTATGCTACGTTTTAAGTCTTTATCTAGACTTCTATGTTTTCCTAGCATAATTCTATTACCATTATATGTAAGTTAGTTGTGATATATTTATATTGCAGCTGTTAAATCTTCAGTAGTGGCTTTTTAATTAAATTCTTAAAATCAGTAGTAACATGAATTATTATCGCAAATTTATCTATAAAATCATACATATCAAAGAATGTTCACAAAGAAGTAAATTAACTAGATGTATTGGATGATTTGTTATTGGTTGCTGAACTTGTAGATGCTGCTTTTAACATAATATATCATGAGATATGTTTAATGTTTTGGATGTTTATGTTTGGATTAACTTTAAAGAAAAGACATGCTCTTTATAATTCTTTTCTTACCTCTTATGGTGAGACTGCTTTTAGATTGGACCAAATTATAGAATTTGGGGCTGGAATTATGAAGAAAGCAAGGATACATCATCACTTCCATGATGACTTCAGCTTGCAAGCAAACGCAAAATCACTAGCTGAGTTTGCAGTACGGGGTTTTCAGTGTAACCCAAGTAAATTAACTTTAAAGCAAGCTGAATTTATTATTTCTCTATTTGAAAGACGGATCAGTGAGCGCATTCCTGTTGAGTACATAATAAATGAAGCAAAATATTTAGATAAGCGTTTTTATGTTAATGAAAATGTTTTAGTGCCTAGATCCTTAATGGGACATAGATTTAATGATTTTTTAAATGAAGTACATTGGAGTAATTTTAAAGTATTAGATCTTTGTACAGGCTCTGGTTGTATAGGAATATCCCTAGCCCTTCTACACCCGCAAATACATGTCGTATTGGCAGATATTTCAGAAAAAGCGTTAGAAGTAGCTTCCATTAATATTAAGAAACATCATTTAGAGGCGCGAGTTAGTATCATAAAAAGTGATTTATTTAGTGAAATAGATGATAAGTTTGATCTAATTATCTCCAACCCCCCATATGTCCCTACATCAGAATACAAGAGAAGTCCTGAAGAGTTCAAAAATGAGCCTAAAATAGCTCTTGAGTCTGGTTCAAAAGGGTTAGATATTGTGGACAGGATGATATCTGAATCGAAAAAATTATTAAATAAAAATGGGACAATGATAGTTGAAGTTGGAGTTACAACGGCGAAAATAATAAAAAGAAGATATAAAGATTTAAATCTAGAATGGTTTAAATACAGAAGACCTAGTGGCAAAGAGTCGTTCTTTGGTATGCATTGTGTCTTTAGGGTAATGGGAATGCATTTGCCCTAATATAGATAAAATAGGATATACATTTGTTTTTAAATTTATTTCTCTCAAAAAAATATATAGAAAAATAAAGTTTGCTATAATGAGAGACTAAACAACAATTCACTTTATTGGATTTTTTATGAGAAAACTTTATTCACACTTAATCTTATGTCTTTTTTTAATAAATATACCACTCTCTTTATTTGCAGAGATAAATAAAGATGAATTATTAGAAATAAGTGTTTATAAATCTAGGCAGTGCGGATGTTGTGCTAAATGGATCCAGCATTTAGAACAAAATGGATTTAAAGTTACTGCAAATAATATTGAGAACTTATCTAAACTCAAAGACAGTCATAAAATACCAAAAAATTACAGAGCTTGTCATACAGCTGTTATTGGTCAGTATATTGTTGAAGGACATGTTCCTGCAAATATTATAAAACAGCTTGTTAATGAGCAACCACTGGTTAAAGGTATTACTGTTCCAGGTATGCCAGTAGGAGCTCCGGGCATGGAATCATCAGATCCAGATGCTAATCAATCATACGAAGTTTTCTCTTTCTCGAACGATGGAGAAATCAAAGTATATGCAGATATTAACTAATATGATTTTAGCTGACTTGTCTTCAAAATTTGCGCTTTGGGGTTGCTGGACGGTTGCGGCCAATTGACTGAGTAGATTTTTGTAGACGCTCAGAGTTCTCGAATACCATGTTCATAGCAGTATGCAATTCAATTGCATCATCAAAAAATTTACCGTCTAGCATTTGCTCGTGTATCTCTGTTATTGCATCACGAAGTGGTTTTGAAACAACAGTACTTTCTTTAACACTGGTATTATGGTAGCCATAATCAGCATATGCACGATTAACGATATCTAGTGCTTCGGTTATGCCTAATCCTATCTCAATTTCATCTATGTTTAACCCATCATCAGAGTCTCGCTTATTATATTGATATAGTACAGCTCTTCCTAACATCTAGATCCTTAATAAAAAAGATAATGCTGCCATTGAATCAGCACCAAGTCAATCCTATATAAGTAAATGTTATAAGTTCCTTGATACAAGCAATATAGTTATAGATTCATAGCTTAATACTGCAGTTAATTATTTAAGATATTCGTAAATATTCAAAATAGATTGCCATGATCGGAATTGGCTTATAGTTCTATATGTCTATAGACCAGGTATATAAGCTTCAGAGTAATCTATTAGGTTAGAAATCACAGGGAAAATTAAAGTATAAAGATTAATGGTATTTAGTAGGCGTTTTATGAAACGTAGTCTGTGGTGCGTATTACGACTCTAGTTTAATAGTTATCCATTCGTAGTGTTGTAATTGAACTGAAACTTTATAAGTTCAATTACAAATTCATTTTTAATTTCTTTTTAGGAGGTGATAAATCTATATCTAAGTTATTTAATATTACCTCTATAGCTTGCTCCAAAGACATTGCTCCACCTAGAGCATGACTTTTGACCATATCGTTATATATACTATTCAACTCGGTTTCAAGCTCTTGTGTTATAACAGTTGCTGTGGTTATTCTGGATTGACTGCCAGCAGACTTACAGGCAGTATTAATTATCTGAAGTGCTTGCTCAATATTCAAAGTGAACTCATCTACAATGGCCATTAACTAGACTCACAATCTTACTAAAAATAAATATTCTCATGCAATAATAAATTAGTCAAACATGATATTGCTACATGGATTATTTCATCTGACTAATTCATCCTAGAGCAATTATAAAAACCTTTACCAGTTGAATAGTTTTTTCCTTCCTACCTTAACAGCTTCAGGAGAAATTGGAATGAGAGGAGGTGCTTTATAAGCAATAAGTTGTAGCTTGCGTTGCTGCTGCTGTAATAAATTAAAATTAAATCTACGTCTGCCATTTAGAATATGATCAGAATTATCAAGCACTGCTTTTATAGCTTTTCCTAGCTCACCTCGAGACTCTCCCCCAGGCATAGAATCATATATCTCAACTATCGCATTTTTCAGTATTGTAGAGATACTTAGCAGCGTTCTCTCTCTGATTACATGTGTGTAGCCATTAGTTAGGTAAGCTTGGTTTATTATATTTATTGATTCAGATAATGAAACTTGCCTTAAATTCAAAGATCTCTCAGCTGTATCAATGGGAGGAAGTCTATTAGGTTGGTTTAATGTTTTGCTACTCATTTAACTGTCTCAATTAATAAAGGGCAATGTTGCCGTTAAATCAGGACCAAGTCAATCCTATATAAGTAAAGCTAATAAGTCTCCTGGAATGCTCCGTGTATACGCACTGTTTGTGCTATTTAAAATCTTGATGAATATTTAAAAGTAATTTGAGAATATTTATAAATTGCTAGAAATAGCCTTAGAATATCATGACGTAAACTTTAGCCCCCCTTAGTTTTTGTCTAACTCAATTATTATTAAACACATCGCACTCTAGCAATATCTGAGAGTTTCTTGTTTTATTTATTTATTTTTTCGGCCAATTTTCCAAGCAATATAAAGCATTATATTGTGCTCTTACAGTTGCCATGTTTGCTTATGGAATAACTCCCTAAAGTGAGATTCCAGTAACTATGAACATCAATAAAGAACTCGCTATACATGCTTACTGGAAGCTCATACTTGATTTAGCTTATTTCTGTATTAATTCCATTATTCATACAGTACAACCCTGATTATTTTTTTAATTAGGTCTGGTTTGGTATTAGCTTGAAAACATATATTCCGCCTAACATAGAGAAAATAAATAGGATGACTTTCTCGTTCATTAAAAACAGGTTTGCAATAGCCGGCCCAGGACATAACCCATTTAATCCCCAGCCTATCCCGAAAATAATAGAGCCAACAATTAACCTTTTGTCTATCATTTTTCTTTTAGGAATATTGAAATCTTCGTTAAATAGTGACCTTTTCTGTTTTAAGATGAGGCTGAATGACACAAAATTAAACAAAACAGCCCCAAGCAAAACAAACACTAGAGTTGAATCCCATTTACCAAATACATCCAAGAAACCTATTACTTTATTGGGGTTATTCATAGAGGATACGGACAAACCAACTGAAAAAAGAAGGCCGGCCAAGAAGCTAGCGACTAATTGTAATTTTCTCAAGAAAACACTCCCTTTAAAAAAACAGTGAGCATCCCAGATAACATGAAACAAGCCACGGCAACTAATGATCTTAATGATAGCCGCGGCAATCCACAGACCCCATGCCCACTGGTACAACCACTACCCAACCTTGCACCAAATCCAACTAAAAAACCTCCAATCACTGCTTCTAAAACAGTAAAATCAATTTCATAATCAAACGAGCCTGGATGTAACAGCCGTAAAAAATATCCTCCGGCAAGCAATCCTAACAAAAACAAATATTTACAAACATGCTCCATGCCAGGCTTAGTTACAATTACCTCTAATATGCCACTAATTCCAGCTAACTTTCCATTCAAAAGTAACAACATTGAAGATGCCACCCCAATTAAAATACCACCAATCATTGCGTCTATCATCTTAACTCAGCAGGATACTCGATACTTTGGTGCCGAGAAGAACTGCTGCCTCCTTTGTTTTAATTAATGTTATGGTTCGAGCTGATACTCTGACAGTTTATATATTCACTGCATGTATCCTCTACCCAATATCCTCTAGAGCAAAATAATCGCTACCACGCTTACTTTTAACAAAAGCCTATGCTTTGCTTGGTAGATATTAAATAACGCTTCTTAAACCATAAACTTATCTGTAGAAATGCGCGACCTCTGAACGAATTCAGATGGTTAGCTAATGGTAGCTATTAGCTATTAAATGCTTATATAAAATCTGATTTTCCCACTGAGTCTGTACAAGTATACATACTACATCAACATATTTGGTCTTTGGTAAGCATAGTAATTATTTTATTATGTTACCTAGTATTTTTTCTACAAATTAAAATGATTTTTTATAACCGCACAAGTATTTTGTAGCTTATCCTGGTCATAAGCTATCCGTGGTTTTGCACCCCATACGGGTGCTGGCCAAGCGATATCATTTTTAAATCTAGCAACATGATGAATATGAAGTTGAGACACAATATTGCCAATAGCTGCAATATTTAATTTATCTGGTTTATAGATTTCTTGAAGTGCTAAAGCAACTCGGTTTGATTCATCCATGAGAGAGCGTCTATCACTATCGTTAAGCTCATGGACCTCATGTATTGCTGTTGTGCATCGAGGAACTAAAATAAGCCAAGGATATTGGCTGTCATTCATTAATAATAATCTCGATAACTTAAGTTCACCAAGTTTTATACAGTCAGCTTGTAATTTTTGATCAAGTAAAAAGACCATAGTTATTTCTCCGAACCTATAGAATTGAACTTTACTCTCAATTTATAAATATCTGTCAAGTTTTGTAGGTTGCAATTGGATATGATAATTGTAAGAAAATTGCATTGCAACAGCAATTAAATCTGTTGGTTATATATGTAATGTTGACAATAGATAGTATTTTGACTACAGTTAGTGCCAGTTAAATACCTTGGTTTGATTTGGATGCTTTTCCATTTCAAATAAGTGGTTTTGTTTCCAAGGGAATCGTATTAGAAATACATAAAAGATTAGAGATGTAATGGAATTAAAAGATATCATTGAAGTGTTACTAAGTAATAAGCTTGGACTGCTAACCTATTGTCTTAGCCTTATATCAATGATAACAATATTTTTTTCTAGAAAATCTGCATGCTTCTTGCTGTTATTTTCAATTATCTCAGGAGCAGTTGCTGGTAGATTAAACTCTACAGGGGCATTGGTAATATTGTTTGCCACGCCTTATTTTTTTTGACAAAGATATCTAAAAATAAGTACCTCCGCCCTATTTTAATCTTTGCTAGTCTTTTAGTTGCAGTAATGTTTCTATTACATTTAGTCCCTGGGGTTAATAATTGGTTGGTTGCCTCAAATTTAGCTATTAGTAAAAA
>JABJGS010000021.1 GCA_018703155.1 Francisellaceae bacterium
AGTAACAGGTTATAACGCAGTTCTATCAGCTGTTGCGCTAAAGGCTAAGTTTGAGCTTAATGTCACAACATCTACTGATGTTTTGGGAAATCCTGTGCCTAGTGTTCCCGGAACAGTAAAATCATCTGACACCCCGGTGATTCCTGGTTTACACATGTCATCACAATACAGCGACGATATTACTTTTGGTTTTAGTGTCGTATCTCCTTTTGGTTTGAAAACAGATTACCCTAGCGATTCTATTGTGCGTTATGCTGCAACTAAAAGTAAATTACAAACTATAAATTTAACACCATCCGTAGCATACAAAGTTAATAATGAGCTTTCAGTGGGACTTGGTCTTGATTTTATGCAGTCAAAAGTTTGGTTGGATAGTATTGCTGGATTAGTTGGCAACCCTGCTGGCACAACTGATGTTCCAGTAAGTATTTATGGTAAAGATAATACCTTCAGTTTCCATACCGGTGTTTTTTATAAATTATCCGATAGAACTCAAATGGGCTTAACTTACCATCATCAACATAGCTTGCATGTAAAGGGAGATATTAGTGTACCAACAAATGGTCTTTTAGCAGGACAAGCAGCAAGTAGCCAGGCTAAAGCTAATACTAGATTGCCAGCTTCACTTCGCTATAGTGTTACTCACAAGTATGATGATAAATGGACTATGGTTGGTGATTTGCAGTGGACTAAATGGAGTGTACTAGAGCAAATGGTCATTTCTTATAATTTAAATACTGGTGCAGGAGAAACAAAAGCACTACGTTTTGATTATAAAAATGCTTGGCGTGCAGCATTAGGTACACACTATAAGTATGATGAAGTCTGGACATTTAAAGGTGGTCTTGCATACGATAAATCACCAGTTAGCTCGCAGCAAAAATCTGTGCGTACTCCAGATGCTGATAGATGGTGGCTTGCATTAGGTGCTAAATATAAAATAAATGAAGCATTTACTGTTGATGCTGGTTACTCTCACTTGTTCTTTAAGAACCCTGGTATTATAGATATTGATGGTGCTAGACGAGTTGTTGGAACTGCTAAAGCAAGTGCTAATCTTTTAGGTGTTCAATTAACATGGAATTTAGTGTAATCTAGTTACATGAAAAGAGTTAGGGGTAGACCACATCTTATTTGGTCTGCCATAGAAGGGGGCATAAGTAAAGCTTAATGCCTGTTTGAGGTAAACCTCGCAGCTAATGATTGAAGGAATAAAAAATCATGCCACGGAAAACCGATAAAAGAGTAAGACTAATAGAAGCTGCTAAAGTGTTAATGCATCAACAAGGATTTAATTTAACTACTTTAGCTGATATTGCTCAAGAAGCAGACGTGCCTTTAGGTAATGTTTACTATTACTTCAAGACTAAAGAAGCTATTGGCGAAGCAGTTATTGAGCGTAGAAGAGTTGAGTATGATGAAAAATTTGCTAAATGGAATGAAATTCCACACGCAGCAGATCGATTACATGCATACGTAGAATTTGAAGAAGAAGAGTTAGAGTTATTAGCTAGATATGGCTGTCCTATTGGTGGCTTATGTCAAGAACTTGGTAAGCAAGGTGGAACTTTGTCTGATTTAGCAGCTAAACTGCTACATGATATTCTTCAGTGGACTGAAAAGCAATTTATGGCCTTAGGCTTTGGTGAGTCTAGTGCAGACTTAGCTTTAAGTTTGGTTGCAAGTATTCAGGGCACACATTTACTTACCCATACCTTCAAAGATCCTAAACTTGCATTTAGACAATCAGGTACATTGAAAAAATGGCTTGAAAATTCTCTTGCAAGCAAGAAAGCTATTTCTGCTACAAAAGAAGAAGCTGTATTTTAATTTTTTAGAGAGAGGGATGTATATCCCTCTCTCTTTCTTTACCTCTTTCGCAAGGTATCGACGGCATGTTATTACATGTAAACCCTAGCTCACAACAAATGCATCTTTACAAAGATAGCAATCTTATTGTTTCGTATGAAATCTCCACAGCTGCAAATGGACTTGGAGAAGAAAAAAATAGCTATGCGACACCAAGAGGCTGGCATTATATCAGAGCTTTTGTTGGTGAAGAGATGCCGCTTGGTGCGGTATTTGTTGGTCGTAGATGGACAAAAGAAATTTTCAATAATGAATTGTTCATTAACAACAAGGGTAGAGATTGGATTTTAACAAGAATTTTATGGTTGTCTGGTTTAGAAAATGGACTTAATCGTTTAGGAAATGTTGATACAATGCAGAGGTACATCTATATCCATGGCTCACCTAGTCAAAGAATGAAACTAAGACCCATGACTAGAGGTTGTATTGGCATGTATCAGGACGATATTATAAATTTGTTTGATAGATTAGTTATTGGCACAAGAGTATTTATTGGTGAAAAACTTAAATAATTTTTGTAGGGTAATATGTATAGAGTGATTTTTGTTAGTCATAATAAACTTTATGAGATATATGTGAAAAATGTTAATCAATCTAATATGCATGGATTTATTGAAATTTCAGATATCGTGTTTGCTAATAGTGAAGGTTTATTAATAGATCCAGGTGAAGAAAAATTAAAAGCAGAATTTAGTGGAGTTAGTGCTTCATATATACCTGTACACCAACTATTAAGAATAGATAAAGTTGATAAGCAAGGAGTAGCTAAGATCAAAAAACGTTCTGATAGTGACGTTGTTGCTATGTTTCCTAATATTCAAGGTAAAAAAATAGAAGTGTAAATAAGGAATTTTACGAAATGGAAAGTTTAGAAGCTCTATATAATATTGTTATTAAATACATGGTAGCTAAAACAAATGTTCATCTGGTTGTGAATGTTTTTTTAATTATACTGTTTTCACTTGTTGCTAGAATAGTACAATCAAGTATATTTAAAAAAATAATGTCTAAACATGGAGATAAGAAAAAAACTGATTTATGGCGTGTGGCATTGGTTTATGCAGCAGAAAAACCTGTTAGTTATTTAATATTGCTACTAGGTGTAAGTTACGCCATTTCAATGTTAAAAACCGAGTTTGATACTGGCTCCATATTCATATGGCAGGAAAGTGCTTTAAAAGTTGGTATAATTGCTCTGTTAGCTTGGGGGATTGTGCGTTTCATTAACAAGCTTGAAGAGTTATTTACAGATCCACAATGGGGTGGAAAACTTGAAAATAGAACTACAGCAACAGCTATAGGGCGAGTATTAAAAATAGCATTGCTAATAACAACAGTATTATTAATACTACAATCATTAAGCATACCCATTAATGGGGTTCTAGCATTAGGAAGTGCAAGCACCATTATATTAGGTATTGCGGCAAAAGATCTGTTGGCTAATTTTTTTGGTGGCATGATTATTTTTATGGATAGTCCCTTTAAAGTAGGGGATTGGATATTATCTCCAGATAAAAATATTCAGGGAACGGTAGAGCATATTGGCTGGCGGTTGACTAGAATTAGAACGTTCTCACAGAGACCATTATATGTTCCTAATTCAGTTTTTCTTACTGTATCAATTGAGAATCCACAGCGAATGTTAAATAGGCAAATTAAAATGGTTTTTGGTTTGCGTTATCAAGATGCTGATAAAGTTGGTATGGTTACTGAAAAAATTGAAAAAATGTTAAAATCACATCCTGATCTTGATATGAAAAGAACAACATTTGTTGTATTTAATAACTTCAATCATTCTTCTTTAGATTGTTTAGTATATTGCTTTACTAAAACTACACTCTGGGTGCCGTATTTAAAGATACAACAAGAAGTTTTTGTTAAAATTGCTGAAATTGTTACTGAATGTGGTGCTGATATGGCGTTCCCAACTACAACTGTTGATCTTCCTTCTGATGTGGATGTTCCTGAATGGGTGCAAAAACGAGTAAAATAGGGAAATATGCTATTATAGCTGAAGTAAGTAGTGCTTTTCTGTATACTTGGTCAAAAAATGTACAGAAGGTTTTAGACTTATAATATGCTCAAATATAAATATGGCAATTGCTTTAAGAGTGTAGATGCTTGTGTATTGGCAAGTAAGTTATCTGAAAATGATGGTTTATCTTTAGTTATTGCACCAAGTATATCTGAATTAACACGTTTGCATCGAGAGTTAGAGTTTTATTTAGATGGAACAGGAGTAGATCTGCTGCTTTTTCCTGATTGGGAAACTCTACCTTACGATCAATTTTCACCGCATAAAGAAATTATTTCAGAACGACTTTCAACTTTATATCAAATCACCCAAGTAAGCACTGGTGTTGTATTGGCATCGGCTCAAACTTTAATGCATCAGCTTTGCCCCCAAGAGTATATATTATCTAGAGTGTTTAAGCTCAAAGTAGGTGATAGGCTAAATTTAAAAAAAATAAGATCCAGGTTAGTTGATATTAATTATAACCAGGTATCACAGGTGGAAATCCAAGGTGAATATGCAATTCGAGGCTCTATTATAGATATTTATCCAATGGGAGCGGAAATACCCTATAGGATAGATCTATTTGATGATGAAGTTGATGGCATTAGGACTTTTGATATAGAAGATCAAAGAACGGTTGATTCAATTGAGAATATAAATTTACTGCCTGCACGTGAATTTCCATTTGATAAGAGCAGTATAAGTAAATTTAGAACTAATTGGCGTGATTGTTTCCAAAGTGATCCAAGGCTGTCACCATTATATTTACAAGTGTCTGAAGCACAGATGGCTGCGGGACTTGAGTATTACCTAGGCTTGTTTTTTGATAAGTTACATACAATTTTTGATTATTTGCCAAAAGCTACAACTATTTATTCTATAGGGGATATTCAAAATAGTGTTAATGAATTTTGGCAAAGTATTACAACTAGAAATGAAAGATTTGGCCATGATCTAACCAGGCCAATTTTAGATAAAAATGAGGTCTACATTGAGCCGCAGTCTTTTATGCAAGAATTGAAAGATTTTCCTCAGGTTATGTTAGTTGAATCTGAGGTTGAAAATGGAACAACTCGGAGTAATATTGAATTTACTAAAGTTCCTGATATTAAAATGGATATTAAAAAGACTTCTGAAACTGGGGCTAGACTAAATACTTTTTTACAAAGTAGTGATAATAGAATTTTGTTTTGTGCTGAATCTATAGGTAGGCATCAAATTCTTGAACAAATATTAAGAAATCATGGTGTGGCACCCCAAAACATTAGTAGTTGGAAAGAATTTATTAATTCTGAAAGTCAGTATAACGTTTGTGTTGCACCATTAGTAAATGGCTATGTTAGTTGCAAACAGGGATTTAGCATTGTAACTGAGTTTGAACTTTTTGGTCGCCAATATCACCCGACATCAAAGAGAAATAAAAATGCTAAATTTGTTAGTGAATATGCGATAAAAAACTTAGCTGAACTAAAGTTAAATGATTTAATCGTACATATTGAGCATGGAATAGGTAGATACAAAGGGTTAATAACAATATCAGCAAATGGGAGTGAATCAGAATTTTTGGCAATAGAGTATGCTGAAGATGCAAAGTTATATGTACCAATTACCTCATTACATCTTGTCTCACATTATAGTGGGGCCGCAGTTGAATCAATAACATTGCATTATCTTGGTAGTGATAAATGGCGTCGGGCTAAAGACAAAGCATCTAAAAAAGCTCAAGATACAGCCGCACAATTATTAGCTATTTATGCTAAGCGTGAAACAAAGCAGCGACAAAAATTCCAAGTTAATTGTATAGAGTTTGATGAATTTGTTTCTAGTTTCCCATATGAGGAAACAGAAGATCAAATAAAAGCCACGACTGATATCATTAATGACTTACAAGAGACCCGGCCGATGGATAGAGTTATCTGTGGTGATGTTGGGTTTGGGAAAACAGAAGTTGCCATGCGTGCTTCTTTTATTGTAGCTACATCAGGGTTTCAGGTCGGAATTTTAGTGCCGACAACCTTATTGGCTGAGCAACACTATCAGTCGTTTTTAAGTAGGTTTTCAGAGTTTCCAATAGAAATAGCTGTTTTATCGAGATTTCAAAATAAACAAGAACAATTGAAAATACTTGAAAAAGTTAAAGAAGGTAAAATTGATATTGTTATTGGAACACATCGGTTGATTCAAGATGATGTAGCTTTTAATAATCTTGGTCTACTTATAATAGATGAAGAACATCGATTTGGTGTTAAGCAAAAAGAGAAATTTAAAAAACTAAGAGCAGAAATAGATATATTGACGTTAACAGCAACACCCATTCCAAGAACATTAAACATGGCAATGGGAGGAATACGAGGCTTATCTATTATTGCTACACCGCCATCAAAGCGTTTATCAGTGAAAACTTTTGTTCGTGAGTTTAATATAAGCCTTGTACAAGAAGCAATAGAACGAGAACTACAACGTGGTGGCCAGGTGTTTTATTTATATAATAATGTGAAAGGAATTGAAAAAAAAGCGCAGGAAATTGTCGCGATGGTCAAGAATGCTAATGTTTTAGTTGCACATGGTCAAATGCCTGAGAAACAATTAGAAGATACTATGAATGATTTTTATCATTTACGAGGAAATATATTAGTATGTACTACTATTATTGAAACTGGTATAGATATACCAACAGCTAATACTATTATAATTGAGCGTGCAGATAAATTTGGTTTAGCACAACTTCACCAGCTGCGTGGTCGAGTAGGACGATCACATCATCAAGCTTTTGCCTTTTGTTTAACTCCTCCTGCTGATCTGATCACATCTGATGCTAAAAAGCGTCTTGAGGCTATTGAGTCTTTGGAGACGTTAGGCTCAGGGTTTACTTTAGCTAGCCACGATCTAGAAATACGTGGTGCTGGAGATTTGCTTGGTGATGATCAAAGTGGTCATATTCAAGAAATTGGCTTTCAATTGTATATGGATATTTTGAATAAAGCTGTAAAGGCGATAAAGCAAGGGAAAAGTTTAGAGAGTTTCGATGATAAAAACTGTGATATAGATCTTGGGATCCCGGCATTAATACCAGAGAATTTTCTCCCGGATATCAATATGCGGTTAGTTTTATATAAAAGAATATCTAATGTAACTAACAAAGAAGAGTTGAATTATTTAGGTCTGGAAATGATAGATAGGTTTGGTAAGTTGCCAGAGCCTACTGAAAATTTAATGAAAATTACTGAATTTAAATTAAATATGCTGAAATTAGGGATTAATAGAATTAAGATAGGAAGAAAAGGTGGTAAAATACGCTTCGATCAGAAGCCAAAAATAGAGACAGAGAAAATCATTAATTTAGTTAGACATAATCCTGAAAATTACAGATTTGAAAGTCCTGTTGAGATTAGGGTGAAAAAAGATCTTTTAGAGGCAGCTGCTAGAATTGGGTATGTGAGTAATTTATTTGAGGTGTTTTCATAAATGATTAAAAAGCTATTAGGAGTATTAACTTTTTATATATTGTTATTAATTGGCAATGTAGCATTTGCTAATGAGATGGCAGAAGTTGAAGTAATTGTTTTTGAACAGATTCAAAAAGATAATGATGAAAAAAGGCGCTACCCTGGAGATCTAGAACGTAACAATAGTATTGATTTATTTGAAGATGCTAAATTGCCGTTTCCAAATATTAAGATATTGGATAAATCTGAGTATAAATTAAATGAACATAGGAACCGGTTAGCTAGACATAAGAATTTTAGAATATTACAGCATTTAGCATGGGAACAGGATTTTGATAAATACTCAACCAAAGGTATATATATAAAGCCAACAGAAATAGATTCTATTCTATTTTCTGAAATTGAGGCGATTATTAAAGCTCGACCATATCAAAATAATATAATTGTTGATGTTGATGCTATTGCTAAAATTGGTGAAGATGAGTATGCGTCAAGAATAAAATCAAAAAAAGTTATTAGTAACAAACAAATATATTATTTTGATCACCCTGATTTTGGTGTTATTTTACAGGTAAGACCAAAAACAAACTCTTAATAACAAATAGGAGGTGTAAGTCATGTTGCTTTTTTCATGGTTTAACCACAAGACTCCAGCTGAAGAATTGGAAGCTGAGCAAGAAGAAGAGCTTCAACAGAAAAATATGCCTCGGAAGAATTTGGTTCTAAAATTACTCTGGGTGATAGAGTTGCAACATTTTTGTTTGGAGGCCCAGATGTACATATTGAGTATTACGCATCAGTTAAATACTATGTTGAGGAGCAAGATTTAAGAGAGAAGCAGATAGATAGAAAATTATCTATGCGATAATTTCAAACTAGCTTGATTTCACTTTTTTGTTAACAAAAAATAGTCCAGCCATGACCAACCCTATAGAAATTATGAAATTTTGGTTGGGTTTTTCATCAAGACAAATAAATCCAAACATAGCAGCAGCTATTGGCAACAGATATGCGACCATTGAAAGATATGTAGCTCCATATTTATTCATTACATTAAAATATACAATAAATGCAAATGTAGTGCCCAGGGAGCTTAATCCTAAAATAGAAAGAATTGTTGTCGTCGATAATTCAAGAATGTGCACAGTAGGATCGACTAAAAGAGTTAATGGAACCATATATAATAATGAGGTGCTGATTTGCATACAAGGTCCAGTATATTTTGGCAAAGAGTGGAGAAACAGCCGTGCATAGACCATACCTATGGCATAGCATAATGAGCCACCAAAACAAGCTAATAAGCTCCATGAGTCAGCATCTATGGAGCCATCCAGAATAGTTGGTAATAACAGGGTTACAAAACCAGACAGTCCTAATGTTATTCCAATTATCTTGTTTGTATTTAATTGTTCATGCTTAATACAAAAATGTGCAATAAGGGCTGTTAGCAGTGGTACTGTGCCATTTATACAACCGCCAAGAATACTTTGTATATGTAGCATTGAATAACCAAACAGCATAAATGGCATTGCACTAGAAAAAAATCCCTGTATTGTTGCATGTCCCCAAATTTTGTAGGATTTAGGTAGAGGTATTTTCATTATTTTAATTATTGTGAGAAGCATAATTGCGGCAATAGATAATCTCCATGTAACCAAAGAGATCAATGGGAGCTCGACTGCTGCCAATTTGATAAATACAAATGATGGTCCCCAAAGGAGAGCGAGTAATAGTAAATGAAGCATTTATGGCACCGGTTATATTTTTTATAGTAACTACACATTAAATTGTAGTATAAAAAAGTTAATATTCGTGCCGGGATTATACATTTTTTGAGGGCTGGCTGAACAGAGCTATATAGATTTTATTCAGGATACTGTTAGACACAATCTTTATATTTCCATGCTGGTCTTTGGCCTTTGGCTCGGAAGTTTTGATATTTTCAATAATAGTGGGCTCATTACTTGAAATAGAATTCTCAGAGCTGGTGTTTGGAGTGTTATCAGTAAGTCCTGATGCTGGCGGCTCATCATCATTAGATTTCGACTTGTTTTTTTTCTTACGCTTTGATTGGATACGACTTAATATTGTTTGTTTTTTGGGGGATGCAGTAGCTTTTTCAGAAAATTCTTCTGCTTCTTTAGTGCTATCACTTGCTACACTTGCAGACTGAGGTGTTTTAGTTGCCTCATCATCGATATCATCTACATTTTCGTGGACTACAGATACTTCTTGGTCTGTATCATAGTTTGGCACAGACTCATAGTTCGCTACTGGCACAGCTGTATTTGGAGCTTTTGAGATGCCAACGGCATCATTGCTGATTAGACCTTCCTTATTCCATGGTAGTTTTCTATAGTAATCATCAAAGCTTACAAAGGGGTACTTGATAATTTCAAAGTATGGTGAATAATCAAAATCTTTAGGGGTATACAATTTAGGGTTTCGGTAAATGAGCTCTAGGCCTTTTTCGCTGTCATGTTGGACATGAGGCAATATTGGAAAATCTACGGAGTTAAACGCTTCTGCAATTACTGTGGAGCATATTGTTTTAGCTGTTGAAGTCAATTGATGCTGAAATAGCTTCGACCTAAAGTGTCTAGGCATGATCCTCCAAGGTACCATTAATCTAAACATATCTAATGCTTGCCTGACGTCATAGTCGGTACCCAGCTGATTAATGGCATAGTGTAAAACATTTTGTGCATCTCGAGGTGATAGGCCTCTAGGGCGACAAATTCTTATATGGTCATCGTGGTATTCAGTAAGAGGGCTAATTACTGTTCCTTTACCAAAGACGCCCTCAATGACAAATTGGGCATCAAGATTGTCAGGGCAGTACTGCTTGGCCTTTTCACGGAGCTTTGAGTCCTCGATATCATGTAATCTGCCAATGTACAATGCTGAGTGTGACCATGACGATTGAGTTATCTGCTTTATAATTTCACTAACACGACTATGCCCCTCAATTAATAAGACATCACAAGGTCTGATTTCATAACAAATTCTATCGAAATCACATAATGGCATGGAATCAGTAATTTTTTCTTTGGTTAGCCATTTAAATAAAAATGTGCTGGTGAACCTAGCCAATCTACAATGTCCTTACAATTTATAAAGCCCCTACTAACAATTTAGTAAAAACTCAGCAGAAGATCTCATTAAATATCATTATGCCCTGTAGGTCATAGGGTTTCTAGCTGTTCTTCTGCTGATGGTACTCGAGCTTGCTCAATTTTATAAAAGCGAGAAGCAATTTTCTTTGCTGATGTATGTGCCTGTGATACATCATTTTGAGCTTGTTGAATGTGTTGACTTAGCTTATCCATCCTACTTTCAAAACGTGTAAAGTCCTTTGCTAAGATATGAATATGTTCTTGAATTACTTGAATATGTTTCTGGGTTAGTGAGTCTTTGATCACTGTGTTTGCGGTGGTTAAAACTGCCATCATTGTTGTAGGAGAGGTGATCCAAACATGTTTTTGCTGGGCCAAGAGAACTAAATCTGGATGACTTGCATGAATTTGTGCAAAAATAGATTCTGCAGGGATAAACATTATTGCACAGTTCGAGGTTTCTCCAGGGATAATATATTTGTTTGCAATATCATTGATATGCTTCTTTATATCAGATTTGAATTGGGTCAGGGCCTGTTTCTTCTCAACTTCGCTAACATCAAAACTATTAAAGCGCTGATAATTTTCTAGTGGAAATTTAGAATCAATACCTATCATGCCATTCGGTGGGGGTAGTTTTAGTAGACAGTCAACTCTAGTGCCATTACTTAAAGTACTTTGAAACTCAACAAATTCTTTAGGTAAAATATTTTCTATAAGATTTTTCAGCTGAACTTCACCAAAGGCTCCTCTAGCTCTTTTATCTATTAAGATTTCTTGTAGACCAATAACATTAGTTGATAATTCGGATAGTTGTCGCTGAGCATCATCGATTAAAGCCAGACGTTTCACAATATCTGTGAAAGTTTGATTGGTTTTTTCAAGACCTTCACTAAGCCTAGTCTCGACTTGGCTCGATATTTTATCTAAGGCTTGAGCTGTGGTTTTTGATAATTTATCAAAACTTGTTTCCAAACTTTTTTCTTGATGAACCAGAGAATCTCTTAGTGTTTGTTGTAGATGATTAAGATGATCTAATTCTCGTTTGTGGATTTGAGTAAATTTATCATCAATTTGTTGTTGCAAATTACTTTGGCTGTTGTTAAATAGTTGGTTTTGATTTAGTTGTGCTTTTTCATTAGACGTGGCTATTTTTTCTTGTTGCTCACTATGCAAACTATGTAACTTATCAAATAAAGATTGATGCCTTTCTAATAAAGAGAGTTTTAATTTATGCATAGAATAAATCAGGATACACAATATAAAAAATACACTAACTCCGGGTAGTAAAATGTGGAAATAATCAGACATACACTATTCTCAAAATGGAACAATGTATAATGTATGAAAATAACACTAAAGCTGCAACTTATTAGTTTATTAAAGTTCGATAGTCATTGCCACCCTGTTCAATAACACGCTTTAAAGTTTTTAGAGCATCTGATTGTAGTTGCCTAACTTTCTCTCTGGTTAAACCAATGTCGATACCTGTCTGTTCAAGAGTAGTTGGTTCAAAATGATTAAGTCCAAAACGACGCTCTATTACATCTTTCTGAGGAGGGCTTAAACGTGATAGCCACATTTGTATGGTTTCATTTAGTTTGTCTCGAGCAATTGATGCACATGGATCAATAACATCACTGCTAACTGTATCGAGCAGAGGTTTATTAATTTCGTCAGAAATAGGTGAATCAATAGAGACAATTTTCTCATTTAAGGTCATCATTTCTTCAATTTCTTTAGTTGATTTATTCATATATTCGGCAAGCTCTGCAGCAGAGGGTTCATGGTCGAGTTCCTTTGCTAGATTTCTCTCCATTCTTAAACAAGAATTTAATTTTTTCACTACATGTACAGGTAGACGAATCGTACGGTTTTGGCTCATTATTGCTCTTTCAATGGTCTGTTGGATCCACCATGCTCCATAAGTAGAGAAACGAAACCCTCGCTCTGGATCAAATTTCTCAACAGCACGAATGAGGCCAAGGTTACCTTCTTCAATTAAATCAAGAATAGGCATGCCACTTCTTATGTAACGGCGAGCAATTTTAATAACCAGACGTAAATTACTCTCTATCATTCGTTTTTTAGCTTGCATATCACCTTTATGAACACGTCTGGAATAATAAACTTCTTCTTCTTTGGATAGTAGTGGGGCAATACCAACTTCTTTTAAATAAATATTAGTTGGATCTAAAGAACTTGTTTCTTGAACATGATTATCGTTGATAGCCTTCTTATTTTTTTCTTTAGCTTTTTTGTATGATGAATCAAGATCTAGTGATAATGGCTCATTATACTCATTACTTTCATCTGTATCATTTTCTGAGTTTTCTTCCGGACGTTTTTTAACAACTTGCTGAGCGTAAATGAAAGGAACTTTTTCACTAGCTGCACCATTTTTTTCAGTCGCTTTGTTCTCTGAAGAAGGATTGTACATATTTATATCACCATTATGTTTGTGTGCAAGTACTACTATTGGGATCGGCTAATAGGCGCGCAACTTTAGTGATTAGATAGATTTTTTTCAGCAAGTTGAGTCTAGGTCTATTTCAAATAGCTAAACTTGATATTTTGATTGTTCAAAAATCCATAAAATCGGAATATTTGCAGCTGTTTATATCGATATATAAATAGAGGTTGTTTTACATTAATCTCAGTATTCAGTCGTTAGCTATGTCTTTTATTCCATGGATGGGAGTCATGACTATTATTAATAGACTCGTAAAATAGCTGAAATATACAAAGGTGTTGCATGTTAACAATGAGTGTAATATCACTGTTGTATGTTTTCTATGATTTTCTTTTTTAGAGTCCTCAGATATATTTTAATTTTTTACTATAGTCCCCACATATCCCCTGTGGTATATTGAGCTATTGTGTATATTCATATATCAGAGTAAGTCAACCACTTGACTTTGGCTGTGGCACATGTTCTAATGCTTTTTAAATAACAATAATAACAATACATTTTACTTGGGGGTACTAATAAAGATGGATATATTTTCTTTTCTCAAAGCTGGTAATAAGTCGTCTGATATGTCATCGATGGGCATGCTGCAGTCAATGTTTGGTGAAATAAATAGGAATAAGGAAAACCCAAGTGCCTCGAGCTCTGCTGGTGTAAGCAGTGCATTTGGTGGCCTAGGCGAGACGTTTGGAATGTTTAGTCAAATTATGGAGCAATTTTTATCTCCATTTGCAGGAATGTTTCAAAAACTAACTGCTGGATTGTCATCCGTTGGAACAAAAAGTGCATTAAGAGAATATGGGGTTAAAGTTGAATTTAATGAAGATTGTTTAAGCCATGTCCCTAAGGAATACAAAGATCTGTTTTTACGTTCTAGACGTTTTTTAAGCCAAGCTGAGAAGAATAAAATTGATTCAGAAGCAGAAATTTTACTTAGTGATGATAGTATTAGCGATTTTGCTAAACGCACTAGATTTCGTAACTTACTAATAACAAAAGTTGTTAGCGCTGTATCTAGCCCAGACATGGCAGAAGAAATTGAAACTACATGTATGACTGATTTCGGTACAAATGCCGAAGAAGATGTTGAATCGTTAGCAGCAAGCTTAATTGATTTAAGTGATTTCCG
>JABJGS010000081.1 GCA_018703155.1 Francisellaceae bacterium
AGCTCTACTATCTGCAACAGCTCTACTATCTGCAACAGCTCTACTATCTGTAATTTTTTCTACTGATGAGGCAGCCCTCACATTTTTGGGTGCGACTATAGTGTTATTTTCAGGATCAGAGCCATGACTTGTAATAATTGCCTGCTGCAAGTACATAAGTCGCAAAGTAAGCATCTGAAAACCTATCTTTAAATCAGGACAAGAGTTGAGCTCACTATAAGACTTATTCAATGCTTGATAAAAAACATGAATAGTTTCAACATCTATATTATCACCTATTTGAATATCAGAATTTAATCCTTCATGTGCTAATGCCATATTAAATAATTGTTGTTGCATGCTTTTCATTACACTGAAATAATCTAAGCTATTTTCATTTATCAAAAGCCAGCTATCTTGCAATAACATCTTATCTTTATTTATGATTGCATTGATGATGTTTACAATTATCTTCTCATCAGGGACAGCAAGGTATTCATTAACTACGACTTCCTTTAACCCATCAACTTTTGCCACTGGCAACATTGCTTCCACTAAACCTAAAGCATCTCTCATGCTACCTTTTGCATGCTCTACAATTTTTGCTATGGCTCTAGGCTCAAAGTCTATCGATTCGGACTGTAATATTTTGCTAAGATAATTTTCAATTAAATTATCAGACAATGGTTTCAAATGTAGCCTTAAACATCTAGATACCAAAGTTATTGGTAATTTTTTAGGATCTGTAGTTGCGAATATAAATCTGACATGTTCTGGTGGCTCTTCAACTGTTTTCAAAATAGCATTAAAGCTATGGTTTGATAACATGTGAACTTCATCAATGATATAAACTCTATATCTAGCTGTCACTGGAGCAAAGCTTACCGTATCAATAAGCTCTCGAGTATCTTCGACCTTAGTCCTTGATGCTGCATCAACTTCAATAACATCTGGATGCATTCCGGCATCAATTTGCTCACATTCAGCACAGGAGCCACATGGAGAAGATTTCGGGCCAGCAGCACAATTCAATGACTTTGCTATTATTCTTGCTAATGTTGTTTTTCCAACACCTCTAGTGCCAGTTAACAGAAAAGCATGATGAAATTCTTTTTTATCAATGGAAGATTTTAATGCTTTAACAACAGCATCATGACCAACAACATCTTCGAATACTTTTGGGCGCAACCTACGAGCAAGGACAAGATAGGACATCAATAGTCCTCCGTGGGGTTATATGACAAACTAACAGCCTCTTAGCCACACTAGCACACATGTTACATCGCTACCGCTGCTACCTTCCGGTCCTGACGGGGTTCACAACTTCACATTGTGCAGGGACCAAGAGACTGTATGCAGCAGTTTATTATATATTTCACACATTCTCAACCACCTAGAATGTGTGTTATCATATTTATATAATTGATTTAACTGATTTTATATATCGTAGCCTAAAAGGAATTGGCAAAATGAGAAAGTATTTACTAATGACAGCGGCTGCATTTTTACCAACCCCCTTAGCTGCTGACTCTGTTGAGTTATCTCCATATTTCGGTGTTTCAGTGTCTGCAGATCATATCCGTTTTAATAAAAATGTTACTGGTGTGGCAAACATTGCTAAATGGAATGCAGTTGAGGACATCCATGCCGGTATAGATCTTAATGATGCCTTTGGATTTGAATTTGGTTATTATCAAAACAATAGCCGCACTAAAAATACAGCTTTAAGCAGCACGGCATCACAAGTATTTCTAGGAAGAAATACTATTATTGCTGTAAACCCAATTTTAGGTGACAATGGTGATATTCATAGGATAACCTTCAAAAATAGTGCAATACGATTAAACTTCACTGCACAACAGTCAATTTGTGATACCTGTGATCTAAAGGCTATCGGCATGGTAGGACTTGCTTGGGAAAAAAATAGGCTTATAGATACCAAGTTTTCTGATAATAATCTAGCCCAGGACAATCCAGACAAGAAAACTTTATATAGTCAAAGAAGAGCTCTTGCAACTCTATCTGCTGGTATTAAATGGCAATTTAGTTCCTCGTCTGGCCTACGCGCTCTTGCTACTTGGCAGAATAGAGCAAGATTACCAGCTTTAGTTGGGGAAGACATAGCCCAAAATAGACAAGAAGCCTTATTACAAAATAGTTTACGTTATAGCTTAGGTATATATTCTTATATTTAGTAAGAAAACAACCTTTTGTTGCTTATAA
>JABJGS010000050.1 GCA_018703155.1 Francisellaceae bacterium
CTAAGAAAAGGACAACATGTTAATGCAGCAACTAAAACTGTATTTGAACAATTTTATGCTTTGGCTGCTTAATTGTACCTGGGATTTTACGGCCATAAAAAATTCAGGTTATTTTAAACTTTGCGACAAAGCCAATATAGCTAAGATCATTACTAATATTGAATTTATCATCTAGGATATGATGGTCTAAAAATGCTTACTATATAATAGTATTTTTACTGGTAATATATTTTTACTGAATTTTATAATTATTTTATTGATTTTCAGCCAACCAATATCTAAATTAGTATATATATAATCATCAAATAGTTAGGAACCTAAAATGAGAATTTCAGAGAATGATGCACTTATAGCAATAGTCGCTGTAGTTACTTTCAGCATTGCTTTTTCTGCTCTTTACTTCTTTAAGTAAGGATCACATAATCATATCTATGGTTCCATTTACATACCACAGTAATATACTTCATGCTGAGTCAGTGCCTGTACCCAAGATTGCACAGATACATGGATCACCATTTTATTTATACTCACAAACAGGAATAGAAAATAGCCTATCTATATATCAAAATGCTTTTGGTAAAACCAAAAATAGAATTTTTTATGCCGTCAAAGCCTGTTCTAATCTATCTATTTTAAAACTACTGCACGATATGGGCTCCTATTTTGATGTTGTCTCTACAGGTGAATTATACCGAGTTGCCCAAGTCACAGGCTCAATAAAAAAATGTATATTTTCAGGTGTTGGAAAATCTATGGAGGCTTTAGAGTACTCTATATCTAATAATATACATTGTATTAATGTTGAATCTATGGCCGAACTTGATCGTATCATACAAATAACCAATAGATTGAAATTATCGGTCAATATTTCTTTTCGCATCAACCCTAATATAGATGCCAAAAGTCATCCTTATATCTCTACAGGACTAGACGAAAATAAGTTTGGTATTTCCTTAACAAATGCATTAACTGCCTATAAATACTCAATGACACAAGATTTCTTAAATATTATTGGCCTTAGTTGCCATATTGGCTCACAAATAAAAGATTTATCTGTATTTTCAGAATGTACACTTAAAGTATTAGAATTTCATAAGCAACTCATCAAAAACAACATCGAACTTGAATTTATTGATTTTGGTGGTGGATTAGGTATTTGCTATGAAAGTGATGAGCAAGCTCTTATAAAAGAATATGTTGAAATTATATTATCACATTTACCTGATAATTTTTCTTCATATATTTACATTGAGCCTGGTCGTTCAATAGTTGGCAAAAATGGGATCTTAGTCACCCGCGTTGAATATATTAAAGAAAATGTACAAAATTATTTTGCTGTCGTTGATGCGGCTATGAACGACTTAATTCGGCCAACACTATATAATTCCAAGCATAGGATAGTACCAGTAAACAATCTTGTCCTCAAAGCTAACAAGACTTACCAAATAGTTGGTCCAGTTTGTGAAACCAGTGATACTTTCTCTAAATCATTTGAAAGACAAGTACAGCAAAATGATTTACTAGCTATTTTAGATGTCGGCGCCTATGGAGCCACAATGTCTTCTCATTACAATACCCGGCCTAACATTCCTGAAGTACTGGTAAAAAACAATACTTTTAGACTTATAAGAAAACATCAAAGTATCGATTCTATTTTACAAGAAGAATTGGATTGTTTAAAGACTACTGTAACAACAGATATAATAAAACAGGCATAATAAGATTATGTATCACCCACCTCGAAGGCTACTTTTATTTTTTCTATCCATCTCATTATCTTCTGTATTTCCTTTAGATAGGGCTTTAAATTCTGCTTGTATTTTAGGATCCTTTGAATTTTCTAGATTTCTCATAGTCTTTTCATCAAATTCAGGTTCAAAACCAGCAGCTTTAGCTGTTTTATAAAGCTCTAATGCTTCTGGCAAATAATCTGAGCATCGCACCTGAAAATATGTATCCTCTGGTCCATTTCTAGACTCTACTGCTATTTTAACTATTTCTGCAAGCTCATCGCTTGTTGGTGGGCTTTCAACACATTGTATAAATAAGCCATCATTAGCATCAGAGTTTGATATATTATCAACATGTAACATCGGTTTTCCCTTGTTAAACAATGTTAATCTATTATCACCCTCTCTTGCTGCAGTTATATCTCCGTTTTCCTCTTCTAACATTTTCACTTTGTTATTTGCAAAATCATTAAAACTCTCTGGTGCTGCTACGATGCTGGAGATAGGTTCTAATTCTGCAGTGTGATCCTGTGATACTTTACATTCAGACATGATCGGAGCATAAGTATCATTTATTGGATCAATAAGTGGATCTCCTCCCATAACCTCATAACCGTCGGTTAAAGAACTAGCTGTTGGATTAGGTGACTTTGGCAGTACAGCTGATTGCAAAGGGCTAGATGATAGTGCTTTAAATCTATTTTTATTTAATAATGCTTTATTGCAATTAGGGTTGAAAATAAGTTCTGAAAACCCACCCAGCATTCTTGTATCATTTTCTTCTTTCGCTTTATTAGCACGGCTGCCAAGAGCTCCATTTCCAACAGCGCCACAACCTTCACCCATAATTGTTTCAGAAACTTTAATCTTCCCTTGCCCTGCCAACTGCGGCGACGATGCATCTCCATCGTGCATTACTATCGGCACATTAAGAGATGAGGCACTACTTAAAGCACTACCCATTTCATCTGAGCTATGCACAAAAAATCCTTTAAATCCTGGCATCTCAGGTTCAGAAGCCACCTCCACTACAGCCTTAGCAAATAATTTTTTTGCTTTTATTTGATCTTCAAGAGTTAGACCTTCAAGAAAAGCATTCGGTGTTACAATATCTAGACCTTCTTTATTATGAGCTGCAACTCTAGCCTGTAAGCGAATGACATCTTTAAATTTGTTTTTTAAATCATCTTCTTTATCTGATTTTAATGACCACTTACGGTTAGTCCCATTTGGCTTACAAAAGTCAGTGAAATCTTTAGATAATGGCTTAAAACTGCTTTGTAATTTAGGAAATGTTGCATAATATATAACTCTATCTCGTGGTGGATCTAACGGAGTAGCATCTTCATTCATTTCATGTAACTGTTTAACTTCTCCACGTACAACAACATAGGACGAAAGCTGTTCCAAATGAAGTTTGTATTCATTGAACTTAGTGCCCTTGGGCATATTCACAACTCTCTTACCTGCTTTTAGTAATTGTATATCTTCCAGCTCATTAGATGTTACTTTGTCTTTATCATACCAAATTTAAATATTTTCCTGCATCCTTTTTACTTCATCAGGATCTATGGTTGATACAATACCTGCAGAGCCACTTTGACCTTCACGTAAAATTTCACCAGCACTCGTAATATTGACCTTTTTTCCTTTTAACACATCATCTAAAGGTGAGTCTCTTTTAATTTCATTCATGTCTCCATGAGAAAGATCTTGGTTCTTAGGATCAAGCCCATGCATTACCCTTAAACGTTCTCTAAGTATCTCCCGACCTTCTGGTGTTTGACCAAATTTATACAAATGGTGATTATTTTTGTTACCAATAGCTGAAGCTATCGCTTCAACTTCAGAGGTCATTGGGCCAAAGGCTGTTGATCTGGTCATTATATATCCTTGGATATTTACATATAAAGTATAGATTTATTTATAAGACACCTGTCAGCAAATGAAACAGTGTAAAGTCACTATATTGGGAAAAATTTACCAGAACAATGAACTATACTCATACACTAATTGAACTCTAGAAAGTTTTTGCATAAAGTCTCATTAAAATA
>JABJGS010000082.1 GCA_018703155.1 Francisellaceae bacterium
GTTCAGCACATAGCGCTTTATGATGAAGACAAGCCAGACAAACAGGTGGTTTCAGAAGTTTTTGGATTAGATATAGATATTGATTTATTAGAACAACAATCTATTGATGACATTCTAAACAAACACTTAGATAGTTTAGTTGAGGCAAGTGAGGAATTTCAAGATTTACGTGCTGGGTTAATATCGCTTTCGGAGAAAGATGATGAGGACGTGACACCTGAAGAAAAAGAGCTTGTCGCAACAGTATTTTATGGAGTTACAGCTGCAAATAAAGCTAGGTTAGATGCAGGCTCAAAAACAGGCCGTTGTGATACCTGTGAATCATTAGATGCATGCACAGAATGCCTTAATAATATAAATCCACAAGCCCGTATAGATGCTAAAGCCCCGCAACCAAGTCCTGTATCTATTTCTGCCATGCCAGAATCACCCACCCCAGAATTAGACCTTGCAGATCTTTATCAAAATGTAGCATCAGCTCCAATACCTACAAAAATAGAAGCGAATGATAATGACATTGATCTCCTTGAAGGTATAGAAGAGTATGAAGAGGAAAATTTAATGAGAGAACCATTATATGATCGTCCTCAAGATGCTGATGATGCTTTAGCGGATAGTGCTCACACTGAATTTTCTCATGCTCAAGATGAGCATAATAGAGAATTTCAACATGAAGCTCTTGACTCCAATCCCACCAAAAAGCAAAAAATCAATACTCCAGAACCATCTGCCCCTGCAAACGACTCATCTAATAAAAGTCTAAGACAATAAACATAAATCATACATGATGACTAAGTATCAAACTTTCAACTTATGGTATACCTGAAATATTAAAATAATGTCGCTATAATTAACTGTCTTTGTCTTTAAGTAATTGTTCCTCAGTAGCCAACATTACTTTGATTGCTTCTGCATAATCAGCTTTATTTTTTCCACTATCTAATTTAATTGCTCTTGGAATACAGTACTGAACATTAATAGATACCTTCATTAATTTAGAATCAACAATCTGAGTATCATCTGCTGACATATTTAAAGATTGTAAAGCTTTTTTTAGTTGCTCTACAACATTTGAAGTATTAGAACCTTGATTATGATCACTAGATGCATAAATGGATAGCGTGTAACCTGTGCCTTGTATGCCTGTGAAATTTTCCTCATGAGTTCTAAGTTTTTTTCTGAGTAAGTTTGCCGATTCCATAAAGGCATCACTATACGTGGAAATCTTACTAGTGTTTACTCCTAAAATATTAGCTAAAACTGCCACTTTCTTTTCTTTATTATACAAAACAATAATTAATGCTTGCTGTGCAAAACTTGTTAAAATAACGTCCTCTGAGGACAAATCCAAATCATTTGTTTGTACAACAATTTCAGAGTAATCGTCTGACAAACTAGCTACCAGCGTAGTCATTTGATTAGCATGTTCATCCTTATCACATAAGGAGAATAATTTATTGGCAACTGTTAAATTTTCAGGTTTCAATGATACCTCAGCTTCTTCTAGTAAAATAAGAGCTTTATCAGCATGCTCTATACTTTCATCAAATCTTCTTTTAATATAACTGACTGATGAGGAAAAAACCTCTGCCATTGCAGCAATTTCCGTATTATCAGGAAAGTTATTTTTCAATATATTAATAGCTTTATCTGCATCGGTGAACCGAATATTTGATTCTAAATTATCTGCTGATAAAAGTATTTTCAAGGTTATACTACAAAGACCAACGTAATCTGATTCTCTTTTAAGATAAGAATTCTTCCCCATACTACATGTCCTAAGCAGTAAATTAGCTACAGCATCATATTCCATTTTAGTAGATTTAGATTTAGTTAAATCAACAGCGTCCTGATATAGTGCAATATCATTAGACCTAACCTTGGAGTTTAGTAAAACATTCAAACTTTCCATAGCTTTTGTATAGTCACCTTCCGCAATATGTATTTTTGATTCTACTAATCTAATATCACTTTCTTCTGGATGCTGTTTAAGGACGTTTGTCACTAATGTTTTTGCATCATCAATATCGTCACTGCTAAATAATGATCGGGCAGTCCTTGCATCTATCCAAAATTCATCATAACTATCAACAAGCAATCTCAATAAATTACGCACTACATCATTGTCATCATCTTTGTATTTTGTGATCAGCCTGAATATTTGTGTAGCAGGTATATTCCAGGTCTTAGCCAGAAGTTTACCTGATGCAATAATTTTTTCTGGTGAATCTCCATCAAAAATATCTTTTTTATTAATTATAACATTGTGTACAGACATAGCCCCCTGTAAACTTTTACCTAAAAATTCTATTGAAACTGGATATTTTATTGTTATATCAATATAACTTTCTAGTAATGCATCAACAAAGTCATCATCATCAGTCACAAAACATACTATCAAAGTAGAGCTGTCGATTAGTTTTCGACCTTGCAACTCTCTAAATAAGTAAGTAGATTGTGAGTTATCTTGTAATATATATCTGCTTATGATTGCATCCGGGCTCTTAGTTTTCAGTGTGTTATAAAGTTGTGCTACATCTGTGCATACAGTTACTTCTTGCACCTTTAATTCGGTAAGCATTTTCACAGTAAATTGCCGTGAAATAGCATTTTCATCGAATAAGAGAATATGCTTTCTCTCTAAAATATTTTTCCCATTACTTACCATAAAAACATAATACATTTATTGAACTACACAGTTTAAGTATAGAGTTAACATGATGATTTTAGTGTGTAAACACAACCAATGACTTTCAATGTAAGTCCCTGAAAACAATAGCAATTACTCTGATGCCTCTCACCCTATCTGACAGTGTTAAGTGCATCATATTTTCATATTTACCTCTTTAAATATTAAACTGGGCATTATCCAGAGTGTGAGGCTCAAATTCACTCCAAAAGCACAACAATAAGTGTATATACTTGATAAATATAGTTTAGGGGTAA
Organism: Francisellaceae bacterium; assembly: GCA_018703155.1. Taxonomy (GTDB): domain Bacteria; phylum Pseudomonadota; class Gammaproteobacteria; order UBA6186; family Azoamicaceae; genus JABJGS01. The sequence continues at coordinate 2,947 of JABJGS010000082.1, forward strand.
TAGATGTACTTTGAATATACCAATCTCAAATGCATGTAATTACTCATGTTTGGAAATAAATTTCGATAAACATCATTAATCGATTGTTACAGCTAATGAGCTTAACTAAATTGTCACAGAATTTTTAAAACTACAAATTACAGAAAAAATAAATATGAACTCACTATAATGTATCAAAGATTCATCTCACAATCATGGTAATATCTCTATATTATTTCTATTATGAAGCAACGATAATTTTATATACTTATAATACGTGCCTTCTGCAAAAGAAAAAGCTACCATGAACCCTTCCTGTCCATCTAGTAATCCTAGTTTTAATATATACGAGTTAATAAAAGCCCAAAGGCTTTTTATAATTGCAGCAGGCAAGGAGCTAGTTTTACCAGCATCAAATTTTTGTTTTGCAAGCAAACTTGAATATAAATCCATTTTGTTTAGCACATCTTCATGACTAGTAAATGAATTATGAAGAATATGATTACTTAATTTTTCAACTGCATTAGTAACTAATAATTTTTCATGTACTATATCATTACTGAACTCACCTGAATCTCTTTTGAATAAGCGCATAACTTTATCATTGCGCCAATGGCCAAATCGTATCAACTTGCCACAATAGTAAGATTTACGTGGGATATTATAGCTAAGATCCTTATTAGCACTGACCACTGCAATAATTTCTTCTCGTAATGTAGGTGTTAGCCACTCATCTGCATCAAGTGATAATACCCAAGATTTTGTAGCTAAATCTAATGCATAATTTTTTTGCTTACCAAAACCTGGCCATTTGTTATAGAAAACTTTAGCTGTATAGCGTTTACAGATCTCAACTGTGTCATCAACACTACCGGAGTCAACTACAATAATCTCTCCAAGCCCATGAACTGAGTCTAAACATCTCTTAATATCACTTGTCTCATTTTTAGTAATGATTATAACACTAATATCCATAGTCATTTTATATATCCTGGCCTTTTAAAGAGCTATTTTATGAGATTATACCATGTTAATATATTAAGTAACTGGACTAATTGGCTTTTAGCTTACAGGAATAAGTGGATATGCAAATAAATAAAGCTGTTTTCCCCGTCGCAGGACTAGGAACCAGATTCTTACCAGCAACAAAGGCAAGTCCAAAAGAAATGCTTCCTATAATTGATAAGCCTATTATCCAATATGCTGTTGAGGAAGTTTTAGAATTAGGCATAAAAACTCTTATTTTTATAACTAGCAATGATAAACGAGCTATTGAGGATCATTTTGATAGAAATTACCAACTAGAAAAACATTTGGAAGAAACTAATAAACTTGAACTATTAGCATTAGTGAAATCAATAATTCCCAATGATGTTAGTTGCATATATTTACGTCAATATCGAATGTTGGGCTTGGGCCATGCTATTTTATGTGCAAAACCAGTACTTGGTAATGAACCATTTATAGTGTCCTTAGCTGATGACCTTATTTATAACAATAATAAATCTTGCCTAGCACAAATGTTGGATATCTATAATGATACTGGGTCTAGTGTCTTAGCTGCTCAAAATGTACCTAAAAGTGAGTGCCACAAATATGGCATCATTGCACAAGAGCCCATCAAAAATAATCTTGGTAAGATAAGCCGTATAATTGAGAAACCTAGCATCGACCAAGCTCCATCAACCTTGGCATCCGTAGGAAGATATATCTTTACCAACAAAATTATTAATAATTTACAAACTTATTCAGAGGGTCACAAATCAGAAATACACATAACACCAGCTATAGATATGTTAGCCGCCCAGGAAAATGTTCTTGCCTATGAATTTACCGGCACTAGATATGATTGTGGTGATAAACTTGGCTATCTTAAAGCTGTTTATGATTACGGGATCCGCCACCCAATTTTAGGAGAGCAATTCAAAGATTTTGTAACCAACAAAACCAAGACCAATTAATTTACTGCAATTTCCAACATATTAATTAGACTTATTTATATCTACATGATAATTTAAATAAATAATAATATTGAGGGATTTGTTAATGCCAAGTAAAATATTCGAAAATAGTGCCCTAAAATTGGCTGATATTAGTACATTCATTAATACGATTGTTAGAAATAGGCTCTATGCATGTAGTGATTATCCTTACGAACCAGAGAAATATAACCATCATATAGTTCTCAACTCCATAAATCATGCCTCTGGCAATTCATATACTAATATTGCAGAGTTTTTAAAAATGGCACCATTAGGTCTTGTCCAATGTTTTTTATTATTCGCTGAAGATCTTAACAGAAAAATTGAGCGTAAATATACTGCGGCAGAAATTGTGCTAGGCAGACCAGACCTAGATTACGAAGAAACCTCTATATTATATAGAGTGTTAACCTCTCGACATTATGTAGGATTTAATAGTAGAACTTCTAGTTCCTTTTCTCTATTAGAAAACTTCGCATCAGTTCAAGATTATGACAAAGTTGAAATTTTAATTATATTGAGATTTAGGGTAACTCCTATAGCAATATATTCCGCATGCTCACAATTAAGAGAAATACCAATTAATCCTTCTCTTATTAACATTTTATGTAAAGCTATCGATACCGTGCCCTATCAAGATGCTATTAACTACGCTCTTGAATATTCAGAGGTTAATCCTAGACAAACTGCGATTGCTATATCAGCCTTGCTTTCAACAATGAAACATTATGTTCCTATAAATTGTATAATCCCTGATGCAGTGCTTGCTCAAATAAACCCTATTGATATTGACAAAGATGCAGTGTTACTAGGAGTTAACATTAATGGTACACGCTCATTTAAAGGTGAACTATCTAGATATTTCATTGGTAATTGTATCTGTTCTCCAAGTGATCTATTTAAATCTTTCCGTCATGGCGAAATTAGTGCTCATAAATATATCAATATATTATCTGGATATCTGTCATCATTATCTGCAGATGATGCTCACACTGAAAGTATGTTTTTTTTCACTGGTTTTTTAGAAACGCAACGATTACTTTCCGATGACACAAAAACTCTATTACTGTCGACATTAGAACAGTATGGCCCATTATATGTACGTAAAAATAGAGCTCCCGCTAGAACCCGCCATGAAGCTCCTGACTCTTCATTGCCTAGCATAAGTGAAGCCTCTAGAAGCAACTATGCCCAAGAAATAGACTCTTTTTCACCTAAAAGAGTAGCTACGCATAGAAGAAGATTTTCAGCACATCATAATATTGAACTTAGCAGAAGCCCCCCCCCAAGAAGCAGTACTAGTGTTCGTCGCACCCGTTCTAAATCTCTAGTCGAAGCAGATAGCTACCTTCCTGAAGTTAATCCTTTATGTGGTGCAGGCATAGCAAGCGCTAGAGCAACAAGAGCAGATGGCAATACTAGAGCAACAAGAGCAGATGGCAATACTAGAGCAACAGGAACAGATGGCAATAATAGAGCAACAAGAGCTAGTTTTATGGAGCCCTTGTTTCCTGATATAGGTATAGCCTCATCAGCATACGACCGTCACTTATCAAAAGTAGCTCAAGTTCAATCAACCCCGACCCTGACAACTATAGAGAGACAAAAAAATAAATACCGCAGAGACGAAAGGCCTATATTTCTTAGGTAAGGCTATGCGCTAGCTAATATAATGTTATAATCCCTAAATACTTGTGTTTTTGATTAATTAATATGTTCTTACGATACAAATATTTATTTACCTGCCTGTTGTTTTTTACAACTAACTTACTTTGGGCTGACATCAACTATTCTTTTGAAAAAGTTGGTGCCTCCCATGTACATATAATAATTTTTGATCCAAATAAATATGATCTCACTCCTGTTACTGCAAATGATATACGAGGCAATAGAAAAGAAACTGTTAAAACTATAGCTAAAAATACCGGTGCCCTAGCTGCTATCAATGGTGGTTTTTTTCACTTGAATTCTTCTGCTGTTGGAATTTTGAAAATATCTGGTCATTGGCTTGGTATAGCCTACAAACCTCGTTCCGCTATGGCTTGGAATAATAAGGAACAATTCTTATTTGATTACCCTGATACTAAATCATTTATTAAAACTCAGAGCGGAGTTTTAAAAATAAACAGCATGAATAATACTAAGGCTAAAAATAAATCTATACTATTTTCTCAACCATTACATCGACAAGATATAATATCCCCATACCAATCTTGTTATATAGCATTTTCCGACTCAAAACTTGTTAATTATTCACAAAATGCTCTGGAAATTCCAGAAAATGGCTATGTATATTACTCACCTGATAAAAATTTGTGTAGTTCTGAAAATATAAAGAACATGGGATATTTTAAATTAGATATCCATGTTACCCCAACGGAAAATAAGGATCTTAATAACTGGAATTCTATGCCATTTATTATGGGTGGGATCCCCATGCTTGTATACGATGGGAAATTAATTGATAATTCACGCAACAATAAAGTACAACCTAATTTTGCCAACAAACGCCATGGTCGTACAGCTGCTGGCTATCTTAACAACAATAATGTCATCCTTGTTATTGTTGAAGAAGACCCATTTGAAAAAGACTCTGGCATGAGTATCATAGAACTTGCTACATTTATGCTTGCAAAAGACTGCAAATATGCAATTAACCTTGACGGTGGGTCATCAACATCGATGTTTCTAGATAAAAAGATTGTAAAACACAGCACTAGCAAGGGATATGCAAATATAAATCTAGTTAGCAATGCATTGATCGTAACGAAAAAATAAAATTAATCTTTATATTTATTTTTGTAGATTTTAAGGAACAGCAAAGTATTACGCTATGATTTCTGAGGAATCAACGTTAATAATTCTTTTGCCAATGGGTCCAAGACTCCATTCACAAATAAGTGACTATCGTCAGCACCAAACATTTTTGCTAACTCAATTGCTTCATTAATAGCTACTTTATAAGGGATTTCATCATTATGATACTTAAGCTCATATGCAGCTATACGCAATATCGATAATTCTATTGGCCCAAGGTCACTAATTTCTCTGTCTTTCAGATATGGAATTATTAATGCATGTATTTCAGTAATTTTACTAGGAATATCATGAAGAAGCTTCACAAAATAAGATACATCAAATTTGCTTTTATTCTGACCCGTTAGAAAAGTATCTTCTATTTCAGAAATATTCAAACTAGCAACATGCCAGCTATATAAAGCTTGCATAGCGTAGAGACGGGCTTGATGACGTTTTTTTGCTGAGAATTGGTGCATATAATCTAAAAGCTGTTTTTCTAACAAATTGAGTTAGGATATTACCATACCTTTATTAAATAGACCATAGAGGTTTTACGCATTCTCAATCTGTTGTGTGCTTTTTTTCATTCTAGCAACTTCATCATGAAATTCTTGTGCATCTTGAAAGTGTCTATACACTGAAGCAAAGCGTACATAAGCAACCTCATCCAATATTTTCAGCTCTTCCATTACATACTCACCAATAAGCCTAGTCGGTAATTCTTTTTCACCTTGAACATTCATCCAACGCATGACTTTAGTAATTAGAGTATCTATATCCGCAGCACTAACAGGTCTTTTTTCACAAGAACGTAATATTCCTGATCTAAGCTTATCTTCTTTAAATTGTACAAAACTGCCATCTTTTTTTATTAATCTTGGTAATGAGAGCTCGATAGTTTCGTATGTTGTAAATCTATCGCTACAATTTAAGCATTCTCTTCTTCTTCTAATTTGCCCGCCCTCACCAACTAAGCGAGAATCAACAACCTTGGTATCTTGTGCATGACAAAACGGACATAACATAGCTTCCTTCCCTCCTATTTAACTCTTCCTTACCAGCAGCACAACTCTACTGTACTGCTGACATAATACCTGTTATTTGTTCATACTTATATAGCATTTGACTTATACACAGGGAAGTTACTACACAAAGCTAATACTGCATCTTTTACTTTAGCTTGTATCTCTTCATTATTAGTGTCTTCAAGAATATCTGCCATCCACCCAGCAAGTAAACTGCTCTCGGACTCTTTAAATCCTCTTGTAGTTATTGCTGGCGTTCCAACACGAAGCCCACTAGTAACAAATGGTGATTTAGGATCATTTGGTACAGCATTTTTATTAACTGTTATATTTGCAAGGCCTAAAGCATACTCAGCCTCTTTGCCAGTTAACCCTTTATCAATTAAATCTACCAAGAACAAATGATTATCAGTTCCTCCAGAGACAATTTTAAAACCTCTAGACATCAACATTTCTGCCATTGACCGGGCATTCTTAATTACTTGCTTTTGATAATCAATAAAACCATTATCACTAGCTTCTTTAAGTGCTATAGCCTTTGCAGCTATCACATGCATTAAAGGTCCACCCTGGATCCCAGGAAAAACCAGTGAGTTTATTTTTTTCATGAGTTCTGGATTATTTGATAAAATAAGACCTCCTCGCGGACCACGAAGTGTCTTGTGTGTTGTTGTTGTAGTTACATCTGCAATACCTACAGGAGATGGGTATTGATTGGCAGCAACTAATCCAGCAACATGTGCCATATCAACGACAAAATAAGCTCCAACACTATCCGCAATATCACGCAATTTTTGCCAATCAATCACTCTTGAATATGCTGAAAAACCGCCAATTAACATCTTTGGCTGATGCTCCTTAGCTAAAGATGCAATCTCATTATAATCTATTAGCCCAGTATCAACATCAAGACCATATTGTACTGAATTAAATATTTTGCCTGAAAAATTCACTTTAGAGCCATGAGTTAAATGTCCACCATGGTCTAATCGCATCCCTAAAATTGTTTCTCCTGGTTTTAGCAATGCCATATATGTGGCAGCATTAGCTTGTGAGCCAGAATGAGGCTGCACATTAGCAAAATCACAATTAAATAAGGAGCATGCCCTTTCAATTGCTAATTTTTCAGCAATATCAACATACTCACAGCCTCCATAGTAACGCTTACCAGGGTACCCCTCTGCATATTTGTTTGTTAGTACACTCCCTTGAGCGGCCATAACTAGCTCACTAGTATAATTTTCAGATGCAATAAGCTCTATATGCTCTTCTTGGCGCACTTCCTCCTTAGTAATTGCATCCCATAAATCCTGATCATATTCAGATATTTTTGTAAAACCACTAAATGTCATTTGCTAAGTCCCTATTAAATATTTTCTCTATTCTAACCATAAAATTAAGTCCTGGAAAACTATACTCTAATACGATACATTATATGCTAGATAAGGAGCTAAAATCATGTTCACATATAGCCTTCTAGATAAGTTGATTATAAATTTCGATAGAATGCTAAGCCCATCAAATTATATGTCTGGCTCACGACCTAGTCCCAGTATGAAAAATGGTAATGATGAACAGTTTAGTTCAAAACAAAAATGTGATGCCATTGGTAGAATGCGCGTTAATCACTGTGGTGAAGTATGTGCTCAGGCACTCTACCTTGGCCAAGCTATTACAGCTAGAAATAAATTAACCAAAGATAAACTACAGCACGCAGCTAACGAAGAAATTGAACATTTAAGCTGGTGTGCTACTCGCATACAACAACTAGGGGGAAAACCAAGCATTTTAAATCCATTATGGTTTATTGGGTCTTTTACTATTGGAACGATTGCGGGTATTGCTGGCGACAAATGGAGCCTAGGCTTTCTTGCAGAAACGGAAAAACAAGTTGGTGCACACCTGCAAAATCATATAGATAATTGGCCTAAATTTGACACCAATAGTTTAGCCATTTTAAAACAAATGCACATAGATGAATTAGATCATGCCAATACCGCTATAAACTGTGGCGCCACACCTTTACCCAGTCCCATACCAGCTATAATGCGTTATAGTGCAAAGATAATGACAAGAACAACATTTTATATTTAAATCTCCGCTACAACAATGAATACAATCATAGATTTTTTTCATGATTGTCAGTAATATGGCAGAAATTTAAAGGGTATTTTATGAGTAAGAAAGCTGTGATACTTTGTTCTGGAGGTTTAGACTCTGCTACTGTTTTGGCAATTGCCACAAACCAAGGTTTTGAGTGTCATGCCATATCTATAAACTATGGACAAAGAAATATAGCAGAACTAAATGCTGCAAAAAAAATAACCTCTATACTTAGAGCCTCTCATAAGATTGTTTCTATAGATTTATCTGCTATTGGTGGCTCAGCTTTAACTGATCCCAATATTGAAGTTCCTACCTATAAAGGTGATGGACAAATTCCGATCACATATGTACCCGCAAGGAATACTATCTTCTTATCTATTGCCATGGGTTATGCTGAATCTATACAGTGTGATAATATTTTCATTGGAGCTTGCCAAAAAGATTATTCTGGATATCCAGATTGTCGTGATGTTTTTCTTGATGCTTTTAATAATTTAGCAAATGTAGCAACTAAGCGTGCGGTTGAAGGAAATAAAATGCATATTCACGCCCCGCTTTTAAATCTTACTAAAGCTGAAACTATTCAGACTGGCTCTAATTTAGATTTAGATTATAGCATTACAGTTACTTGCTACCGTGCTGATCCAGAAGGTAAAGCATGTGGTACATGTGATAGCTGTACATACCGTAAAGAGGGCTTTAAGTCTGCAGGTCTTATTGACCCCACAAATTACTATCTTTAAAATTAAAAGCTAGCAATGCTTTATAAATTGCATAGCGATAAATTATAAGACTATATACAACTCAGAAATCAACTAATTCTGCAAATTCTTTTGCTATTTTAAATTAAAAACATCAATTATTAGATGTATCATTTTCTGATTTTATCAAGGCATCAATAACAGATTTTATTGTCTGAGCCTCTGCCCTAATTTCTGAATATGTGCTTAATATATTGAGCATAGCTTTGTTAATGTCTAACCATAACTCATTTTTATGATAATCACGCTGGCATAGAACCCAATTAAAAGAATAAACAAATATTTTAATATCATCATTATCGATAAAACAATTATCTGTTAACTTATTATGAAATAACTCTAACATGAGCTTATATTGTTCAATCAACTTTTTAATAGTATCTGTTGCATGAGTATATTCAGTTGCATAGTGCGACTTACTTTTCTCAAAGGCACCGAAACTAAATAATTTATCCATGCCATTCCTTATTGTTGATATAAAATAAAACTCATAATATAGCGGTTAATTTCCGTTATCTCTTGGTCTTGTTTTATCAGGTGACTCTTCAAGTCCACACTATTACAAATCACATCTTCACATGATTTCTCAAGATCTGTTCGTCTGAATTTATTATTTTTAGGCTCTAATAATTTGGCTTCGAGCATAGAGTTATTATCAACATCCCAAGTATTACTCTTAATTAATTGTGCCATCAACACCTGCTTACATAAAGAACATATTTCGCCAAATATAATATATGTAGCGCCAATAATACACGCTTCATCAGTTATAGAAACGCCTTCTTGCAAACATGCAGATTGTATTTTCCGAACTCTTAAAATAGATCCACTAACTAAACTTGCAACTATCGCTGAGGTGAGAATACTTGCCGGAACTTTTGTTGCCTGTGAACTAATTTTAGATTTTATTTCTTCTGAATATCTATCACTAACTGCCATGTCATGATAATCATTACGTTTTTTGATTATGTCACGAATTAATGATGCAATATCTTCAATGCTATCTAATTTATACTCTTTCCCTGAGGCCATTTATCCCAACTTCAATATTATATCCACCTCATGCAGTGGCTCTTTATAGACCCAATTAGCTGCCCATTAATTTCCTATGTCTATGATAATGGCTTAGATACGATACTATGTCCATTATCTAATGCCAGAGAAATTCATAATTTATAGAGCATCACAAAGTTTAGGAACTAAATCAAATAAGTCGCCAACTAAACCATAATCAGCTATTTGGAAAATTGGTGCATCAGCGTCTTTGTTTATAACAACGATTACTTTGCTATCTTTCATTCCTGCGATGTGTTGTATTGCCCCTGATATTCCAATAGCTATATATAAATCTGGTGCAACGACTTTGCCAGTTTGCCCAACCTGTAAATCATTGGCTACAAAACCAGCGTCAACCGCAGCCCTTGAAGCACCTATTGCAGCATTCAATTTATCTGCAAGTTGTTCAACAATTTTAAAGTTTTCTTTGCTTTGTAAACCTCGACCACCAGATACAACAATCTTGGCACTGCTTAAGTCTGGCCTTTCTTTTTCTGTATCAGACATACTAATAAAAGAAGATAAATTGTTCTCCAACTCAAAACTTTGCACTTCCACTTTTTCTGGCATACTTTGATCTATAGGTACTTGTTCAAATGCTGTTGGTCTAATGCTTATGATCTGCAACTTAGAATTGTTTTTTATTGTAGCAATAGCATTTCCAGCATAGATAGGCCTTTTGTAAGTATTACTATCTATAACTTCTATTATATCTGAAACCATCTCCACATCTAATAATGCTGCAACCCTTGGCAAAATATTTTTTCCAGTAGTTGTGGAGCCCATTATGATATGGGTATATTCTGTGGTTCTTACAACCTCTAAAATTATTTGAGCTACAGATTCAGGCAAGTTATGCTCAGTTATTTTGTCTGCACACTCTATAACTCTGTTAACAGCCGCAACCCCAGAAATCAACTTGCTATTTACAGTAGTATTTTGTCCAAAAACCAAAACATCAATATTTCCTTGAAACATCGTTGCAGCACCTATGCTGCTGTACGTGCTCTCTTTTAGTCTGCCCTGCGAGCTCTCTGCTATAACTAATATATTCACTACACAACCTTTGCTTCATTTTTCAATTTATCGACTAGTTCCTCAACACTTGCAACTATAACTCCTGCACTGCGTGTTATTGGCTCTGATATTTTTATGATTTCAAGATTACTTATAAGATTTAAGCCATAATCATTTACAGGAATGATATCAAGTGGCTTATTTTTGGCTTTCATCACATTAGGTAAAGTTGCATATCTAGGCTCATTTAAACGTAAATCTGTTGTTATCACCACTGGTAATTTCATTTTAACTGTTTCAAGGCCATCATCCACTTCACGCTCAGCAATTAAATATTCAGCAGTTAATTCTAATTTAGAAACAAAGGTAGCCTGCCCCCAGCCCAACATAGCTGCTAACATTTGGCCAGTCTGGTTATTATCACCATCAATGCTTTGCTTTCCTAAAATTATTATTTCTGGCATATAATTTTCTGTAAAACTTCTTAGTATTTTTGCAACTTGTAACGAAGTTAGATCCTGTTCACACATTATATGAGCAGCACTGTCAGCACCTAGAGCTAGAGCTTGTCTCAAGGTTTCTTGGCATTTTTTCATACCAATTGAAATCACTTTAATTTCTTTAACTAGACCAGCTTCCTTTAAACGTACAGCTTCTTCAACAGCTATTTCATCAAAAGGATTCATTGCCATTTTCACATTGTCTGTTTCAACGCTACAACCATCCTTCTTCACCCTGATGTGCACATACGGATCAACAACCCGCTTAATCGCAACTAAACATTTCATGTTACTTTACTACCTAAATATATTGATTTTAGAAGCTTATTTTACCAAGAAGATGGCGTTAGATGCTAATCCCTAGCAGCCACAATTCTATATATCTGATACAATTCCAATATATTTTCAGGAGCCCCGCCTTATATGTCCCCACAAGAACGAGAAATAATGGAATTTGATGTAGTAATTGTTGGTGCAGGACCTGCTGGACTTGCTACAGCTATCTCACTTGCCCAAGCAGCTAAAGCTATGAAACAAGAAGTTTCCATCTGTATTCTAGAAAAAGGTAGTGAGGTTGGGGCACATCAATTATCAGGTGCTGTTTTTGATGTTAGTGCTCTAAGTGAACTCATTCCTAACTGGCAAGATAAAAATGCGCCAATTACAACAAAGGCTGCCGGAGAAGAATTTTTATTTTTAACTAAATATAAATCTCTTAAGTTACCAATTCCACATTTTCTCAATAACGAAGGTAATTATGTAATTAGCTTGGGCTTACTAGCCAAGTGGTTGGCTAGCGAGGCTGAAAGTTTAGGGGTGAATATATTCCCGGGTTTTAGCGCAGCAGAGCTACTTATTGAAAATGACAAAGTTATTGGAGTCGCAACTTCAGATTTAGGTGTTGATAAGCTCGGCAAGCAAAAAAATAATTATCAACGCGGAATTGGGGTTCTTGGCAAGCATACTATTTTAGCTGAAGGAGCTAGAGGTTCACTAAGCCAACAAGCAATTAAAAATTTCAATCTTGATTCTTTAAGCCAACATCAAACTTATGGTTTAGGAATTAAAGAGCTTTGGGAGGTTCCTGATAAAAATCATATTCCTGGAACTATTGTCCATACTATTGGGTGGCCACTACCTTCTGATACTTATGGTGGCCTATTTATCTATCACTTAGAAAATAACTTAGTATCTGTTGGGATGGTTACCGGCCTTGATTATAAAAACACTTACCTAGATCCTTTTAAAGAGCTACAAAAAGCTAAGCATCATCCCGAAATCACTAAACATCTAAGCGGAGGTAAAAGAATATGTTATGGGGCAAGAAGCTTAAATGAAGGTGGATTACAATCGATACCTAGTCTTTGCTTTCCTGGTGGAATGCTAGTTGGATGTGCGGCAGGCATGCTAAATGTTGCCAGGATTAAAGGCATTCATAATGCAATTCGCTCTGGGACTTTAGCTGGTAACTCCCTGGCTCAACAACTATTTAATAACGCAGAAAATACTTACCAAGATGATTTTAATAAATCACCAATTTTCAAAGAATTGTACCTTGCAAGAAATATTAGGCCTGGCTTTCATAAAGGTTTATATGCAGGGATGCTATTATCTGCAATTGATACTTATGTTTTCAGAAATAAAGCCCCCTGGACTTTGAAACATAACAAACCAGACCACCTAGCAACATTAAGTAAAGATTCTTGTGCTGAAATCATTTACCCCAAACCTGATAATAAAATTAGTTTTGATAAACTGTCATCAGTGTTCTTATCAGGAACAAATCATGAAGAAGATCAACCTGTACATTTACTATTAACTGATATAAAGACTCCTTTAGATATTAATCTTGAAAAATTTGGGGCACCGGAACAACGCTATTGTCCAGCAGGTGTCTATGAAATAATCACAACTGACAATATTAACAAACTACAGATAAATGCACAAAATTGCCTACACTGTAAGGCTTGTGACATTAAAGATCCAACTCAAAATATTACTTGGCATACCCCCGAAGGTGGTGGCGGGCCGAAATATAATAAAATGTAACTTTAATATTTTCCAACACATGACAGAGCACTACAAGATGTGGTTATTTGCAATTAACAAAACTATACACTGAATACTTTTAATCATTTTTAATTTGATTATGTCTTTTAATATACCCAATAGTTTTTTTAGAAATTAGTGGTAGAAGTCCCAATACAGCAAATGCCATTATTACTTCAAAATGAAGGATATCCTTTAGATATTCAATTTTAGATAATGCTGTTCCTGCATAAACGTAAGCAATAGTTCCTGGCAACATACCTATTTGGCTTACAAAGAAATACTGGCTTGCTTTCATCTTAGTTAATCCCATAATTAGATTTACGAAAAAAAATGGTAGAATAGGAATTAATCTAAGTGAAAACAAGTAAAATGCCCCCTCCTTGTCAACACCATCATTTATAGATTGCAATTTATTACTATATTTATTTTGAATCATATCTCTAAATAAATATCTTGCTCCTAAAAATGCTAAAGTAGCTCCAATGGTACTTGCGAAAGATACAACTACTGTACCTAAAAACACCCCAAATAAAGCCCCTCCTAACAATGTTAAAAGAGCAGCCCCTGGAAATGAAAATGAAGTGGTAATAACATAAATTAAAAAATAAATTCCAATAGTTACCAATGGTTGTTCTTGAAAATAGATGTTAAATTTTTTCTGAGAAGATTTAATATACTCTAGCGTGAAAAATGAATGCAAATCAAAAAAGAAAAAAGAAAATATTAATGCTATTAACATCATGAAAAATGATATCTTTTTTAAATTAAATTTCATTAAAAATCCTTATAATTAAACTACTGCCCATTTAGCTCCCAGTTATAATCTAAATAACCAGATATTTCCATACCTAATTTGAGTGGTGAATATTCACTTATAAATGGAAGAACCCCTTCATATTTATGAAAATCCTTTTTAAACCATGAAAATATTTTAGAAACATATAATTCACCATGGATTACATTGATACCTTTATAAGAATTTTCAAGAAAACTAATCGTTGCATCCTGAAGTTGCTTTTCTAATTTTTGTGCTATATATGGCTCTTTAAATAAATTAGGACAACTTTTAGATGCACATACTATCGCAAAATGAATTCTAGGCTCTCCTAAATTTCTAAGTACTGAATGTTCTATATAATCTAATGTGACGGCTTTATTACCAATGATTCCAATTTTCTTTTTCCAAACAGGATGGAGCCAACTTCCAATATCTCTAATACTTTTCACTGTTAAATGTTCAAGTACCATTTTTATGGCATAAATATTATAGGCATTTATATAAAATGCAATCTTCTCTTTAGGTGTTGAAAGCTGCTCTATAGAAAATGATTCTAATTCTGTTAAGACCTTATCAAAAGCTTGGTCTTTCTTTATTTGTGTATAATTTACCCAAGCAATATCATTCTCATGTAGCGAGGTGTAATTATTGAGTAATGTACTATAAGCCTTCCAACTAGGCTCTTTAGCAAATGATAATGAAGGAATTAGCATAGAGATTATAAATGATATTATAATTTTTTTTAACAAGTTACCTATTCCTTGGCAAGACGTTGATTATAGTTTACCGAGATAACTTGCTAATGCCAAGAATTTAGAAGTCAGACATAAAGACATCTGGAGTTATCATATTAACTATTTTAATGAAATTTCATAACTTAGCCATTAATACGTATCTCTAAATCATGCTAGGATCAATAGTAATATTGGAGATAATATGTACATAAATAAAATATATATACTTAGCTACGATAATGATATGAAAACTATAACAGTTATTGGAAACATCTTATCCCAGCTTGTAATAAGAATGGATGACAAGCATTCTAAAACTTACACAAAAGTTCTATATGGCTCAAACATCGCTGAGGCAACATCTGAACTATTATCCTTAGAAGATGGAGTCTATAAAATCATTATCGGTGTTGGCGAAAGTAGCATGGCGACTATGAAACTATTATCAATATCTGCAACAACAAATACTATCTTTGCATGGATTGCCAATTCGCTAGATAAAAATAGATATCTCTCTTTAGAATATTTTGATTACGCTGTTCTGCTTAAACAACATGAATTATATATTAATTCTCCTGAAAGAGTATTGACTGTTCATAATTATGATTCCTTTAAAGAAGACATTCTGGATAAATTATCACTTTCAATTTTTGAGAAATTGAAAACACTGAAATCTATGTTTGTACATAGCAGTATTAAACACTACGAAGTTATGCAAAGATCATATATGAGACCACGTCAAGATAGTGAGAACCAAGGCAAGATTGGTAAAACAATGACAAAGCTAAAATTATGCTCTTGATCGGTATCCCAAACATCTATAAAATTGATTAAATAATCATCTCAATATAGGTTTTTCATGGATAGTACAGCCAACTTAATTTCTCATAGCTCCACATCAATTAATACTTCAACTATCTTTGCTAACATTGAAAAATTGCTCTCCCCAACATTACCTAAAAACATACTCAAAAAAATGGCTAGTGAACTTTTCTCCTCTAATCTTGGCAAGTTCCTACTAGAAAATAAAGGTTTAAATGGTTATTGGACATCATATGCTATTACCGGTGGTTTAAAACAAGATGATTTATCTGAAATTGAATATTGGATGATTCATAAATCACCTCTAGTTTTAGCAACAAGGGAGAGATTTCATATCTTCCAAGAGGCAATCCAAAATAAACTCAAAGATAATATGATTATTGCCTCACTACCATGTGGCTTAATGGATGATCTATTAACCTTAGACTATAGTCAGGTGCATAATATACATTTGGTTGGCATCGATCTAGATAATGACTCTTTAGGTATGGCTAAACATAATGCTCAAATAAAAAATTTAACCAATGTTGATTTTCTTCAAGCCGATGCTTGGCAATTAAATATCAACAATGAGTTTGATATAATTACTAGCAATGGATTGAATATCTACGAGCCTCAATACAAAAAAATCTTGGCTCTGTATCAATCTCTTAACCAATCTTTAAAACCTGGGGGTACTTTAATTACTAGCTTTCTTACCCCACCTCCTAGTTTAACACTAGACTCACCATGGACAAATTATGTTGCTGAAGATCTTATCAAACAAAAAGCTATTTTTGCTGATATAATTGGTACAGCATGGCAAAACTTCACTCTGGAGATTGATTGCATTAAACTTTTAGAGACTGTAGGATTTACTAATATTAATATAACTTATGATAAACAACGTATGTTCCCAACAATTATTGCAACCAAATAATTATAATACTATTTTCAGACAACCTACTTCATTTTATCAATATTTGTGCACAACAATTAAAATTAATAGTTACAACGTGCGACTTATCAACCAATACAACCTGCTTGCTTGTGGTGAACAGAATTAAGGACAACTAGGATATAAAAATATAACTACAGAATTAATGTCACTTAACGTGAAATTAATTTATTTGGAAGAATAGGAAATAGTTTATTTAGGCTCAGGAACATTAGCGTCAACTGGACAAGTGGAAAAAACTCTATTTCTGCCTTTATGTTTTGCTTCATATAGAGCAAAATCAGCAGCCTCTAAAAGTTCCATTCCTGTTTTTATGCCTTTTTCATTAGTGTTAGCAACCCCAACACTTACGCTTAAATTTGCAGCAACTTTTGATTGAGCATGAGGAACTTTAAGCTTAGCTACAGTATCATGCATACTTTTTGCTACTGATATTGCGTTTGCAGAATTAGTATCTGGCAATAAAATTGCAAAAGAGTCACCTATTGTTCTGGCAACAATATCATATTTTTTTGGTAGCGATTGTTTTAAGGCACTTGCAACTAACTTTATTACTTCATCACCACGCTGAGATCCATAAACATCATTAAATTCCCTGAAATTATCAATATTTACCAGAATCAACGCTAAAGTTTTCTTAGTTTTAGCAACATCATCCCATTCTTTTTGCAGAGCTTGGTGGAATGAACTAACATCTAATGTTCCAGTTAGTGAATCTTGAGTAAACGCAACTTCCATAGCCATATTAGCCATAACAAGATCATGGGCTACAGCAAAAACATCATTTTTCATTTCTTCAATGCGTTTAGCCATTGCAAGTTTGTATAATATTTTATTTACAGGTAAGGGTTTAAGCTCATAATCATCAGCACCAGATTCTATACCTTTAGCTGCATCACTAGAGTTAATCTCAGCTCCACCCATAATAATTATTATATTCCATACAGCATTGCCACCTAATGCTCTTATTTGCGATACCAAATCAGCTCCGCTTGTTCCATCTAAATTATCATCTATTAGAATTAAATCTGGGCATCTTTTTTTGCACATCTTCAAGATTTCTTCAACTGAATCAGACTCTACTACAACTGCCTTGTTATCAGTCAGGCACTTTACAAGATGTACCCTATGTGCTGAATCACTATCAGCTACAAGTACTTTCATCAGTCTCCCCTTTTTGAATGCAGTATCGCCAACTTAGCTAATTCTGCTGGTGGCAGGTAACCTTTTTCGACATGACCATCTTCAAATATTAAAGTTGGCGTTACATTTATATTTAAATTTCTAGCTAGAGCAAAATGTCTGTCTATTGGATGTTCACAATTACTATTTGATATAACCTCACCTTGTTTAGCTTTAGTCATTGCTTCATTTCGATCACTGGCACACCATACAGAAACAGCTTTACTGTAACCTGCGCCTTTTTTATTTGAACCAGCACTTACTGGAAAAGAAAGATATGAGATTTGAATGCCTTGCTCTAATATTTCATTTATTTCTGAATGTAGCTTACGACAATAGTAACAATCTATATCCGTAAATACTTTTACTTTTGCTTTAATCTCTTCTGGTTTAAAAGTAATTAAGCTACTGCTATCAACTGCATCTAAAATTGTGATCCTATTTGCACTGATAAAGTCCTCACCCAGTGGTACACCATTATCCCCTAAACTCATATCAAGGATCGGACCAATTACCACATAGCGCTGATCATCGGATATCAAAATCACTTGGTTATTTACGATAACTTCATTAAACCCAACTAACGATGATTTTCTTTCTGACTGATACTTTAAACCTGGACCTAATTTATTTAGCAAGGGTTGATAGTCAGTTTCCGCCTGAGCAAACTGACTTATCATTATAGTGACTATTGATAAAATAAATACTACGTTCCTGGTCATAAAATTTCCTATTTAACTCACTACATTGAAAGTCTATAGTTTTAAGTATAACCAGAATTATAAAAAGATATAATAGAAAAGAGGCCATATAGGCCTCTTTGATAGATAGGGAGCAAATATTGAAGAAATTATTTCTTACTAGTTTCTGCTTTTTTACCTAATTTTTCTTTAATACGAGCTTTTTTACCTGATAGTTCACGTAAATAATATAATTTAGCTCTACGCACATCTCCGCGGCGCTTAACTTCAATAGCTTTAACTAATGGGCTATGAGTCTGGAACGTCCGCTCAACACCTTCACCATGAGATATTTTCCTAACCGTGAAAGAAGAGTTTAGACCTCTATGTTTCCTAGCAATAACAACACCTTCAAAAGCCTGTAGCCTAGTGCGGGTACCCTCTTTAACTTCTACTTGTACAACAACTGTATCACCAGCACCAAAAACAGGTACATCAGATTTAAGTTGCTCTTTTTCTAACTCAGCAATAACATTCATTGCTATTCTCCTACTGTAACTAAATATTCTTCTAACAAAGCCCTATCACCACTATCAAGAGACTCAACATCCATTAAATCTGGACGCTTTTGCCAAGTACGCCCTAACTTCTGCATACGTCGCCACTTAGCTATAGCCCTATGATCGCCACTTAGTAACACCTTCGGTACCTTACAGTCAGCAAAGACCTCAGGCCTGGTGTAATGAGGACAATCCAACAAATTATCAGCAAACGTATCTTGATTCACTGATTCCTCATGTCCTAATGTACCAGGTAACCATCTAGCCACAGCATCAATATAAACCATTGCTGCTAGCTCACCGCCACTCAGTACATAATCACCTATTGACCATTGTTCATCTACGTAAGTATCGATGAATCTCTCATCTATACCTTCGTAACGCCCAGCGATCAATATACAATCAACCCCAGCATTATCTTTTATTTTCTGCTGGTTTAATCTATCACCCTGTGGTGACAAATAAACTACTTTTCTCTTTCTATTGCCTTTTGCAGCTATTACTGCATTTTTTAGAGGCTCTGCTTGGAGTACCATTCCCGGCCCACCGCCATATGGCCGATCATCAATCCGACCATTACGATGTTCCTGGCTAAAACTTCGCAGATTAATAAGCTCAACCTTTAGAATTTTTTCTCTAATGGCCCTGCCCACAACTCCATATTCAGTAACAGATGCAAACATTTCAGGAAATAAAGTTATTACTGATATTTCCATCATTTAAAAATTTGGATCCCAATCAACCCTAATTTTTTTCTCATCCAAGTCTATATCTAAAATAAATTGCTCTAGGTATGGAACTAAATGTTCATTTTTGCCATCAACAATGACAATGACATCATTTGCACCAGTTTCCATGAAACTATCTACTTTACCCAGATATACATCTTCTTGGTTATAAACCTGTAATCCTAATAAATCATCCCAATAGAACTCATCATTATCTAGATCATCTAATTCATTTCGAAGTACTGCTATGCTGCTATGAGTTAATGCTGCTGCCGCATCTCTGTCATCGATACCGTCAATACTAAAAACGAAACCATTTTTGTGCTGGTAAATATTCTTTACCACTATCGACGACCAATTAATTGCTGACTTATCTGTTTGATTTGCTTTAGCTATACGCAAATCTTGGAACTCTAATATATTAGTCACAGGGTTTGTAAATGAGAATAATCTCATTCCACCTGTAACCCCATGTGGAGCCCCAATTTTACCAACAATAACGACATGCTTTTCTTCTATAGCAGCAACACTCATCTTCGTACAATCCGCCTCTATTACGCTGCAGCTTGTTCTTTGATAACAACTTTTTCTTTGGCAACTATAGAACGAACTCTATCTGACATTTGTGCGCCTAGTGCTACCCAGTGCTCAAGTCTTTCTGAATTAAGTTCAAATCTAACTGCATTACCTTTTGCAACAGGATTAAAGAAACCAAGACGTTCAATATAACGACCGCCTCTGGCGTTGCGCTTATCAGCTACAACTATATGATAAAAAGGACGCTTCTTAGAGCCACCTAGTGCTAAGCGAATAACAACCATGAATAACACCTTATTTATGTTATAAAGTTAACTAAAATTAAAATACCCATTAAGGAGCAGCTATTTTAAGCAAAAGTTCAGCAAAATGACAGCCCTGATTACGAATAATTGCTAAAATAATCCTGGTGGGAGCTGATTTTGCATCTGACTTAGCATTTTATTCATGCCTCCCTTGCCTTTTGCCTTCTTTAACATCTTTTGCATTTGAGTATGTTGCTTAAGCAAACGGTTTACGGTGGGCAAATCAGTGCCAGATCCATGTGCAATTCGTTTTTTCCGTGAGCCTTTAATCAATACTGAATTTTTTCTCTCACCTTTGGTCATAGAATTGATTACAGCAATCATGTGATCTACAGATTTATCACTGATCTTATCTTGAATTGCACTTTGCATTCCAGCCATTCCAGGCAGCTTATCTAGCATACCTGTAACTCCCCCCATAGATTGCATTTGTTGTAACTGCTCTTTTAAATCATTAAAATCAAGAGCGCGACCTTTGCGAACTTTCTTGGCAATTCTTTCAGCTTTATCTTTATCAATATTATGCTCTAACTCTTCAATTAAAGTCAGCATATCACCCATGCCTAAGATTCTTGATGCAATTCGCTCTGGATGGAAAGCTTCAATTGCCTCAAGTTTCTCGCCCAACCCTAAGTACTTGATAGGCTTGCCGGTAATTTGTTTTACAGAAAAAGCTGCACCACCTCGAGTATCACCATCCATTTTAGTTAAAATGACACCTGTTAATGGCAACACTTCATCAAATGCCTTGGCAGTTTTAGCAGCATCTTGTCCTGTCATGCCATCAACAACAAATAATGTTTCCGTTGGCTTAACACATTTATGTAGAGCAACAACTTCATCCATCATTTCTTTATTAACATGCAATCTACCTGCAGTATCGACAATCAAGACGTCATAATGCAGCTTTTTCAGCTGTGTGAGTGCTCTGCTCGCTATAATTTCTGGTTTTTCATCTCGACTACTTGGCTCAAAATGAACATCAACCTGTTCTGCTAACGTTTTCAATTGCTCTATCGCTGCAGGACGGTAAATATCACAGCTGGTTACCATTACTTTTAAGTTTTGCCTTTCTTTTAATAGCTTGGCAAGTTTACCAATAGTTGTAGTCTTACCAGATCCTTGTAAACCAGCAACTAATATAACTGCAGGCTCAGGATTTAAGATCAGTTCGCTACGCTCTCCGCCCAGTATGCTGATCATTTCATCATTAACAATTTTTATAAATGCTTGGCTAGGAGTAAACTGTTTGTCTACTTCCACACCTATAGCTTTTTCCTGAACAGCACTAATAAAGCTTTTAACTACATCCCAGGCAACATCAGCCTCTAAAAGAGCTTTTCTTACATCTCTTAAGGCATCTTTAACATTCTTCTCTGTTAATTGTGATTTGCCAGTGATTTTTCTAAGGGTTTTATTCAACCTATCACTGAGAGACTCAAACATATCTAATCCTTAAAATATAGAACCATAGAGGATGGTGTAGATATTACCAGAAAATTGTTCTTATGATAACACCAGTAGTTGCGAAACCAACTTAATATGATTTTTCTGTCTCAGATAATATACTCTATATATATAGGCTACCTATACAATAATGTTAGTTACTCTACAAACAAATACTAGAGTATAACATTTTACTTTATTCATAATGAGCAGAGTGTCAAAATAGTGCTCACAATTATATAAAGGTGCAAGTCCATGATCTTAGCTGCTGAATACCTTGGCCTTCTGTCATATAGTGCAGCATACGCCCTAGTTGTTGCCAAAAAATTTAATTTTATAAAAGTAAATGAAAGTATAAAGTTTACTTCTTGTTTAATAGCAGTTTTTACTTACGGTATACTTTTATACCAATGGATTGACACTCCACTTGGTCATAACATTAACTTGTTTAATATAGTATCGATGATCATGTGGATCATGACAATTGTATTACTGCTCGCAGCAACTATTCATCCTGTTGATAATCTGCTGCTACTAATAATACCTGCAACTCTCTTCACCATGATTTTTAATATCCTATCTCCTACGGCTAGTGAAATGCGTACTGTTATCGATGGTCCTGAAACTATGCATATTTTTCTTGCTTTAATTAGTATTAGCATGCTGACTGTAACCGGATTACAATCAGGGCTTTTGGCCATACAAAACTATCTATTAAAAACTAACCCTCTACATAAATTACATTCATTTCTCCCGCCATTAGAAAGAAATGAGAAAATATGGGTACTATTTCTATATATTAGCTTTATTATTTTAACTATAACGCTACTTGAAGCAATCATATATCTAGATAATTTTGAAGCAGTATCTGTGAAACTATTGTTTAGTGTTATTTCTTGGCTAGTATTATTTGTAATACTATGGAAACACTATAATACTGGGTATAAAGGTATGCGCTCAGAAATGTGGAGTATACTGGCATTTATACTATTAACATGGGCGTACTTCGGTAGCAAAATATTTCTAGGGTATAATTGATGGATACAGGATTAATCTACGGATATTCGATTGAATTGCTTATTGCAATATTGATTATACTTTTGATATTGTCTGCATTTTTTTCTGGTAGTGAAACCAGCATTATGGCTATTAATCCTTATCGACTTAGACATAATGCCCAAAAATCTAAAAAAGCTCAACGTGTCCTCTCACTATTTCAAGATCGAGAAAAATTACTAAGTGTGATTTTGATTGGCAACAATTTTGTTAATATTTCAGCATCATCTATAGCCACAATAATTGGTCTGCAATTACTTGGTGAAAAAGGAGTACTGCTTGCAGCAATATTGCTTACTGCTTTTTTGTTGATTTTTGGAGAGATCACCCCAAAGACTCTAGCTTCTCTAAAGCCTGAACGTTATGCCTATATTTGTTCTTGGCCGTTATATATTCTGATGAAAATACTTTATCCACTTGCATATTTAACTAATCAAATATCTATGGCCGTACTTAAAATATTCGGATTAGATCAACGGTCAGATGCTGAAGAAGGTTTAACGGAAGAAGAAATGTTAACCCTAGTTAAAACTTCAAAAACTCTTATTTCAAGCCAACATCAGATAATGATGGCAAATATTTTAAATCTTCGTAATATTTATGTTGATGATATTATGATCCCCAAAAATGAAATAAATGGCATTGATTTAGATGATGATATAAGCATCATTTTAAAACAATTGTTCAATGTCAAACATGCATTTATTCCTGTCTATAATAATGATATTAATAATATTAAAGGTTTGCTATATAATAAAGATATCCCTGAGTTGCTACGAGAAAATAGTCCAAGTAAGAGTGATATTGAAAAAATATTAAAAAAACCATATTTCATTCCGGAGTCAGCTTCTTTACATACTCAACTTATTCAATTCAAATTGAATAAGTCTAGACTAGGTTTCGTTGTTGATGAATATGGAGACATTCAAGGAATTATATCTATTGATAATATTATTGAAGAAATTATTGGTGAATTGCCGCAAGTACTTCCCAATGATGAACAACCAATCATAAAAAAATCTGACGGCAGTATAATCGTGGGTGGCAATATAAATTTAAGAAAACTCAATGCCACACAAAAATTATCATTGCCACTAAATAATTCTAAAACACTTAATGGTTTAATTTTAGAATATCTAGATTATATTCCTGTTACCGCAACATGCTTGAAAATAAACGGTTATAAAATAGAAATCATGCAAGTACAAGATAATTTAATTAAAAAAGTTAAATTTTATCCATCAAATGCATAGGATTTTTAGTGCTAAAGATATTACAACAAATTTACGGTGTATTGAGTATTTAAATGCTATTTCCTATATAAGATCATTTGAACGTAATTACAGGGGACAACTTAGCCTAAGCGAGCAACAAACATGTTCCGAAGCTCAAAGTATTCTTCAAAAAAGTTATCTAACAAGCGATTTCAACATGTTATCTGTTGCTCACCATGTAGATAGACTTTGCAATAACATGTTAGTTGTTAAGCCAACCTAATGAGATTGCTGCCTATATAGAAGCCAAGATAAAATTCTATTAGGGTATACCAAAGACAGCGATTAATTCTTTAACTTTTTTACGAGTCTTACAACTAATCAATCTAGGTGCATAGAATTCATGAATTATTGATTGCGCATACATTTTTTTAGTATATTCAGTCGAGTGGTTAGACAGAATAATTGAAACATTATTTTGTGCTAATTCTTGTGCTATTTGTGCCAACTCTTCTTGATCGCTACTATTAAAACCACCTTTATGATATTGAGTAAATGATGCGCTTGCACTAAGAGGAATATATGGTGGATCTGCATATACTAAAGTATTAGATTTTGCTTTTTTAAGCAACTTCTTAAAACTATAACAATAAAATTTAGCTTTTTGGGATTTTTGATGGAAAAACTCTAGTTCATACTCAGGAAAATATGGACGTTTATATGTTCCAAATGGAACATTATAAAATCCAGCCTTCTTATTGTATCGGCATAAGCCATTATATCCATGCCTATTCAAATATAAAAAAAGTGCACTTTTTTCGTATGGATCATTTATTAAATTAAACTTTTCACGCAAGCTGTAATATTTGTCAGCATTATTATATCGGGCAGTAAAATATTTACGCACGTACTTTATAAATTCATGTCCTTCTTTTTGTACAGCTTTATATAAATTTATTAGGTCAGGATTAATATCACCTAAAATATAATTATCAAAGTCAGTATTTAAAAATACTGCCCCAGAGCCAACAAAAGGTTCCATTAAAATTTTTCGTGAAGGGAAATGTGGCAGGATATGCTTTAAAACCCGATATTTACCTCCTGGCCATTTCAAAAATGGACGTACATACTCGCTCATATTGCCCCTGAGGTAATAGGCTCTGATAATAGAAATGTGTAACTGGGGAAATATTCCTCTAACCTTAATCCAAAATCATACATCATATTTAATTTACCAACGGCCATACCTGCAAGCATGCCAAACAAATGTGACTCCCATGACATTCCAGGTTCAGCCGGAATAACACTAAATAAAATACTACCAAAATAGTACATTGTTATTACTGCTAAAACGATGGTAGTAATATTAGGAGAAACGTAAGCCATTATTAGCAGATAACCAAAATACCCAGTTATGATACCACTAGCACCAATGTGATTACCTCTTCGCCCTATTAACCACACCATACTTGATTCAATTACACCCACAACAATTGTAACTATTAATAAATATATTAACCCTTGAGATAATATGAATGCACCTAAAACTAATAATGGTATTGAATTGAAAAATAAATGATTGAAATTACCATGAAACATAAAAGATATAGGGATCCCAATTAAGCCGCGAGCTCTTCTTGGAATAACGCCAAAGCGTGAGAGGTAACTTTTAAAAACGATCCAATTTATAATATTCACAGCCCACAGAGCTATTACAATAACTAACATCAGTGGGAAAGACTTAACTAATCCAGAAAAATCATGTGTTAATTGATCCATAAAATGGTTAATGGTAGCCATAGTAATACATCTAAGTTATCAACATACGAGTATAAGAGATGTTAACTCAAGTCACAATCCACATTTCTTATAAGCTCAATAGTAGTGAACTCAGCAAAATCTGTATTAGCAATTTGCTGCCACTGGGCAGCGTCATAAGCGGGAAAAAACGTATCACCTGAATAGTCTTTATGCACAAATGATAACAATAATTTATTGGCAAGAGGAAGAAATTGTTGATATACAGTAGCACCACCAATAATCATTACTTCATTACTGCCAGTATCAATAGCTATCTGCAATGCCACTTCTAAATTATTGGCTAAATAACAATTATCTGATAATGGCAAGTTATGATCCGAGCTAAGAACGATAGATTTCCTACCAGGCAAAGCACGACGCCCTAAAGAGTCATAAGTCGTACGCCCCATTATCATTGGCCTGCCCATGGTAAGTTTCTTAAAATTTTTCAACTCTTCAGAGATATGCCATGGCATTTTACTATCTTTACCAATAACTAAATCTTGAGTCATTGCAGCAATAATAGTAATGCCTATATTGCTATTGGTGCTTTGATTCCTGGATGGCACTCGTATTCCTCTAAAGTAAAATCATTATAGACAAAATCATCAATATTTTTAATATCACGATTTATTGTCATTTTTGGCAAACTATATGGGGCTCTCTGTAACTGTAAGTTAGCTTGATCTAAATGATTGAGATATAAATGTGCATCTCCTAAAGTATGAACAAAGTCACCAACTTCTAGATCGCAAATATTTGCTATCATCATCATCAATAGCGCATAAGAGGCAATATTAAATGGTACGCCAAGAAAAACATCGGCAGAACGCTGATATAACTGACAAGATAATTTATTATTTGCCACATAAAATTGAAATAATGCATGACAAGGTGCCAATGCCATAGCATCTATCTGGCCAACATTCCAAGCACTCACAATTAATCTTCTAGAATCAGGGTTGGTCTTTATTTCGTTGATTACACTAGAAATCTGATCAATATGCCCATCAGAATAATCTGGCCATGACCTCCATTGACGCCCATAAACTGGTCCTAAATCACCTTGTTCATTAGCCCATTCATTCCATATAGTCACTTTATTATCTTGAAGATATTTAATATTAGTATCGCCTTGTAAAAACCAAAGCAATTCGTGAATAATTGATCGTAAATGACACTTCTTAGTTGTTACTAAAGGAAAGCCATTGGATAAATCAAACCGCATTTGATAACCAAAAACACTCATAGTTCCAACACCGGTTCTATCAGGTTTTTCCACACCGTTATTAATAATATGTTTTACTAATTTTAAATATTCTTGCATATAAAATGCTCACCCTAATCTAGCTTTACTCTTGAAATTAAATGCTAATAATAATCCAATAATCACCATGGGTAATGACAATAACTGCCCCATAGTAAGACCATCGATAACAAACCCTATACCATAATCTGGTTCACGGAAGTACTCAGCTATAAATCTAGTTACCCCATACCCAATAAGAAATGTTGCTGAAACAATTCCTGTAATATTAGTTTTTTTACGTACAATATCCAAAAGTACATACAACAAAAAACCCTCCAAAAACATTTCATAAAGTGAGGAAGGATGTCTTGCTAACTGACCAACATGAGGAAAAACTACTCCCCAACTAACATCAGTAACTCGCCCCCAAAGTTCGCCATTAATAAAGTTTCCAAAGCGACCAAGGAATATTCCTATTGGAATAACTGGAGCAACAAAGTCAGTAACCTGAAAATATTTTATATGATATTTTTTTGCAAAAACCCAAAAACACAACAAAACTCCAACTGCACCACCGTGAAATGATCTGCCTGGAGCCCAAAATTCAAAAAGTGAAAATGGTCGTGCCATCATTAGTTCTGGCTGATAAACCAAAATATAACCAAACCGCCCGCCAATAATAACTCCAATTGCTGCAAAAAAGATCAGGTCACTAACTTGATCTTTGGTCCACCCAGGGCTTACCAGTTGCCGTCTCTTAATTAATAAAATATACGCAAGAGCAAACGCTACTAAATACAATATTCCATACCAATATATCTGAACTACCCCCAGATCAAGGGCAATAGGATCTACAAACATATACCACCTATGTGTTAGAAAATCATCACAATTTGCTGCAGTGCTAGACTCAAGATAAAACACAGCATCACCAGCTTAAATATACGCGGTTGTATTTTTCTAGTCAAAATAACTCCTATTGGAGAAGTTATGAAACTTGCCAAACCAATGGTTGCTACAGCCTTTAGTGAAATTACATCGAATATTGAATTTGGACCTAAATGATTACTATACGTAAATATTATTATTGTTGCCGTAATAGATAAGATAAAGTTGCATACAGTACTAATTGCCGTGGCATTTTTTTGATCAACCATTCGGTACAATAGCCATGGCACCAATAAAGAACCAACTCCTATGCCATGCCAGGCGCCTAATACTGAAATGAAAAATACTGCATATAAAAGCTGGTTGTGCTCTAGACTATTTTTAGGATTCAAATCGCTATAGAAGATACTTTTGCATAATCTGAATGCGATAAAAGTAACAATAGCTAAAAATGTAATACTGGAAAAATTTCTGCCTGTATGACTTAAATATAGAAGTAAACACCGACCTAAAACACTGCCTGTTACAGTCCCAATCAAAAGATACCGTACTAATTTAAAATCAATAGTTTTATATTTTAAGTGTGATACGGCACCAGATAATGTAGTGAAAATCATAACTACCAATGAGGTAGAAGATGCCATAAGGTAAATATCGCCACTACTTCCAATTGCACCATAATATATCGTTAAAGCTGGTACAACAATGAGACCACCACCGATGCCTAAGGCACCAGAAAAGATCCCAGATACCCCACCAATTAAAATAAAAATTATAGGCTCAATAATCCCCATAGCTCTATCTTTTCGATTTTTTCTCTTTATGAGGACTTACATATAAACAATCTAAATATGCTTTTTTATTATAGCTAAGATTAAAAAAACTATATGATAGTTCTTTTAATGCTTGCCGATAAACCTCTCTTTTAAAACTAACAACATAACGTAATGGATACCAATAATTCACCCACTCCCAACCATCAAACTCAGGAGAATCACTAGCATTTAAGTTAATATTTGATTCATCAGATTTTAATTTTAATAAATACCATTTTTGTTTTTGGCCAATAAAATTTTCTCCGGTACCAGCTCTAATCATATGCCGTGGTAACTTGTAACGTAACCAATGCTTCGTGCTTTTAATAATACTAACATCTTCTCTTTTTAAACCAATTTCTTCATGCAGTTCACGATAAAGGCAATCATCAACATTTTCATTTTCATCATCCAAACCACCTTGAGGAAACTGCCAAGCATCTTGGCGAACTCGCTTGCCCCATAAAACTTTACCTTGTGAGCATAGTATTATTCCAACATTAGCTCGGTACCCCTGGCTATCAATCATAACTAAACCTTTTTATTCATTATTAAAACATACATCTAAATTTTTGACTGCAGCAACTTCATCTACTCTTGATACTGGCAATTTAACCGGTGCATTATAAATACTCTCTACATCCTCATCTAATTCAATAAGAATTTTTTCCATAGACAAAATGAATCTATCCATAGTCTCCAAAGACTCCGTTTCAGTAGGCTCTATTAACCAACACTCGGGAACAATTAACGGAAAATACATTGTTGGTGCATGAATGCGCTCATCCAATAATCGTTTTGCTAAATCTAATGCGCTAATATGTTTTTCTTTCATTAATTTAGCAAAGGTTATTACAAATTCATGGGTTGCTCTACGTTCAGGAAATGATACATCACAGCCTAAATCTTTGAATTTATGTTTAAGATAATTAGCATTCAATACCGCACACTCTGATACTTCCTGTAATCCACCAGGACCCAAAATTTTAATATAAAGATAAGCTCGCAGTAACACACCAGCATTACCCATAAATGTAGATAATCTCCCTATGGAACTAGGCCTATCATTTTTATCTAACCACAAATATTTACTTGATGTATCTTTTCCAACAATAGGTATTGGCAAATACTTTGCTAATATTTCACAACAAGCAACAGGCCCTGAGCCTGGACCTCCTCCGCCATGAGGTGTTGCAAAAGTTTTATGTAGATTTAAATGCATTACATCAAACCCCATATCCCCTGGGCGGACTTTCCCTAAAATTGCATTTAAGTTTGCCCCATCATAATACAACAGTCCACCAACATCATGAATTAGTGTTGTTATTTCAATGATATCTTTCTCAAACAATCCCAAAGTTGATGGATTAGTTAACATTAAGCCTGCAGTTTTATCTGTTATTTTGCTTTTTAGATCACTAAAATCTAAATCACCAGATACTAATGTCTTAACTTCCTTAATCTTATATCCACACATAACTGCTGATGCTGGATTCGTGCCATGTGCTGAATCTGGTATTAACATTTCATTACGATAATCTTCGTTATTATCATGGTGATAAGCTTTAATCATAGCAACACCGGCAAACTCTCCCTGTGCTCCAGCCATTGGTGTTAATGACACACTATGCATTCCAGTTATATGAGCTAAGTCCAACTGCAATTGATATAAGCACGATAAATAACCTTGTGATAACTCAACTGGCGCCAAAGGATGACGCGACAAAGCATCTTCGCATGTAGCTAAATTATGAATACCTCTGGGATTATATTTCATAGTACATGAGCCCAAAGGATAAAACTCACCATCTATAGAAAAGTTCTTTTTTGATAAATTGGTAAAATGACGCACAACATCAAGCTCAGATAATTGAGGCAAGGCTGGCAGTTGTTGGCGCTGCAATTTTTTTGGAATATAATTGTCATTACTAGCTGTCGGCCAAAGATGTTTAGAACATCTTCCTTTTGATGATTTTTCAAAAATACTATCTTGCACTTGCGACCCTCGAAAATATTTCAACATATTGCTCTAATTCTATTTCAGTTTTCACATCTGTAACACAACATAAAATAGCACCCTGAAGCTCAGAATAATTTTTCCCTAACTCATAACCTAGTGTTATTTTATTCGCACTAGCTAGCTCTTGTAGTTGCGATAAATTATTTTTAGCATCAATTACAAACTCACAATAAAAGGGACTGTCGAACAAAATTTCGACCCCCTCAGCCTCTAACATTTTTTTAAGTTTATGAGAATTTTGATTGCTTGCCAATGCTACTTTGCTAAGCCCCTGCGATCCCAACAAACTCATGTATATAGTTGATGCCGTCACCATAAGCCCCTGATTAGTACATATATTTGACGTGGCTTTCGAGCGCCTAATGTGCTGCTCTCGTGCTTGTAATGTTAAGGTGTAGCAAGTCTGTTTATTGGTATCAACAGTTTTACCGACTATACGTCCAGGCATATGTCGAACTAATTCATGTGTCGACACAAGAAATCCATAATAAGGACCACCTGAAGATAATGGTATACCTAGAGATTGCCCTTCACCACAAGCAATATCTGCACCTTTATCTCCCCAAGTTCCAGGAGGGTTTACAATAAAACAACTAACAGGATTAACGACTGCAACTACTAACATGTTGTGTTCATGCGCATAATTTGTCATCGAATCAACATCTTCTAAAACACCAAAAAAATTGGGTTGACTTATAACTAGTGCATCAAAATCATTATCAATATTATCAGTAAATGTCGTTACCCCTGTTTTTCCATCATACTCCAGTTCAACGACATCAATACCCTGCTGCGTAATAATAGTCTTCACCACATCTCGATACAAAGGATTCGTAGTTTTAGGCAACAAAATCCTTCTTTTAGCTTTTTTTCCTTTAGCACGAACAGCCATTAGTACAGCTTCTGCCAATGCACTAGCTCCATCATACAAAGAAGCATTACTTACATCTAAGTTCATGATTTTAGCCATCATGCTTTGATATTCATATATTAGCTGTAACGTACCTTGAGATGCCTCGGCTTGATATGGAGTGTATGCCGTTAGAAATTCACCTCGAAAAGTTAAATCCCACACCGTCGGTGGAGAATAATGTTCATAGCTACCTGCACCAATAAAATTACTAGTTATCCGGTCTTGTTTTAAGGCGGTCTTAAATTTCCTAGTTAGCTCCAATTCCGACATTGCAGGAGCAATCTCTGGCAAAGAATCAATTCTAATTGATGGTGGCACTTCATCAAATAATTCCTCTACATTCTCACATCCAATATAACTTAGCATTACAGCAATATCTTCTTCTGTATGTGGCGCATATGTCATTAGTGCATGCCTTTTATTCGTTATCTAAATCTGAAAGTCGTTCTTTATAATCATCTGGGCTCATAAGTTGATCACAATCTTCAATCCTATGTGGTTTTATTTTCATCAACCAACCATCACCATATGGATCACTATTTACACAAGATGTCATATCTTGTAATTCAAAATTAACCTCAATAATCATACCCGCAACAGGCATATAAATATCAGAGGCAGCTTTTACTGACTCAACCACACAAACATCATCGCCCACATCCATATCTTCATTAATATCGGGCAAATCCACATAGACTACTTCACCCAACTGTGTTTGAGCATAGTCGGTAACACCAACAACAATACTGCCATCATCTTCTTTTCGAATCCACTCATCTGTATTTGTATAAAATAAACCTACTGGTATATCCATTATTATTCAACCTCTAATACATTAACTAAAATGTTGCTTGCCCTGATTTAACAAACGGCATTTTCACAATTTTAATTGCTAAATTTTTCTTTCTACTTTCTATTAGTAGTTCCTCGTTAACCTTATTTTTATCGATTCGAGCAAAACCAATTGATTGATTTAAAGATGGTGAAATCCCGCCACTAGTAGTAATACCTACCTCATCTCCATCACAATATATAGTTTGCCCTGCTCGAATCATACCTTTACCTTGCAAGATCACACCCACAAGAACTTTATTTATTCCTTGAGATTTTAGTGAAATCAGGGCTTTTTTGCCAATAAATTCACGCTCATTTTTAGCCTTTACTGTCCATGATAAATTAGATTCGTACGGATTAGTGTTAGAATCCATGTCATTACCATACAAATTTAATCCAGCCTCCATACGCAAAGTATCTCTAGCGCCCAAACCAATTGGTACAACACCTGATTCCATTAATTTTTGCCACAGAGTTACTACTTGGGCACCAGGTAAAATAATTTCCACACCATCCTCACCAGTATAACCAGTTCTAGCTATTAACCAATCATCTGATGGGCACATACAAGAAAATCGCTCTAAAGCATCTAGATCTTCAATTTCTAAAATTTCTGCAACTTTATCTATCGCATCTGGCCCCTGCACTGCAATCATTGCTAAATCATTTCTATGTGTAACTTCAACAGCAAAATCTTTAGAGTGATTTTGTAACCAAATTAAATCCGAGCTTGTAGTCCCAGCATTCACTACTAATCGGTAGTGCTTATCACCTAAATAATAAACAATAAGATCATCTAAAATACCCGCCTCTTCATTTAACATACAAGTATATAATGCCTTACCAATAGTTTTCAGGCTTGTTATATCATTAGCTAACATATAACAAAGAAATTCTCGCGCCTGACTGCCTTTAACATCAACACTCGACATATGCGACACATCAAACATGCCAACACTACTACGCACAGCAATGTGTTCATTTATCTGTGAGCCATAATTTATTGGCATTTGCCAACCAGCAAAATCAACTATCTTAGCATTAGCCGCAACATGATGATTATAAAGAAATGTTTTCTTTCCAGACATAAATAGTCACCTAACTACAAGAACCTCTATCACATACTATATTAACAGAAGCTTTCAAGATGCAAAAGAAAGGGGAGCTTAAGCTCCCCTAACTAATAATTCCAATAATCTATTAAGTCACAGTAAAAAGCATATTTACTAACATTGGACCCATACCATTTCCAGATTCAACACAGGCGCCACCACCAGTAACAGTATAAGCAACCCCAGTACTCGCATCAAACTGGAACTGTATATCCAAAGACTGCCCTTCTTTGAGAGTAAAATTAGTTGGATCTGTCATTACTAAAATATTAGGATCATTCATATCAAGACAGGTTTGCTCATTACCTCCAGGTGTACAGTTAGGAATTGAACCTGGATCAACATTGTTCATCGTGGTTTGCATATCTTGATAACCAACTCGATTAGTATTAAAAGCTGTATTTTTAGCTGCACAAGCAACTGAATCACCGCCTCCACCACCAGAGGCAAAACCTGCGCTCTGGATCCTGAAACGTTTATCTACATGAGCTTTAGTTTTCACATAAGTGCCAACTGATAGATTGGAACTAATAAAACTACCCAAAGCTACACCTACGCCAACTGAAGCTCCATCAAAATTATTCGGGCTACCAAAACAAGATTCATTATTATTAGAATCATAGAAACAAAATTTCATTATTCTAAACTCATACATATTGGCTTCATTAAAGCAGCCAATAGGTCCCCCAGCATTAACAGATGGATTATCACAACAAAGAGCTCCAATACCAGCAGAAGCTAACGCACTAGCAGTACAAGCAGCATTGGTTATTGGTGCAAAAAACACCATTATTAACAATATAAATTTTATAGATACTCTCATTTTTAGTAACCTCTCTACCCAATTCTTACAATGCTAACACTTACACCACCAGTGGTATCACCACGACGCTCAATAACAATGTTATTCTCTCTGCGTACTTTCTCAAGCTCTCTACTACGCATACTAGTAAAACCATAGGCTTCATTCTCAATCCAAATTCCATCATCTGGAGCCTGGGAGAATCCATAACTAAATGCTACCTTAACAAAGCTAGTACCATTACTAGTTTTGTCGTTACTAACACCAGCTTCTAACTGCAAACAATTAAATGGTGTTGCCTGCAAACTAAATGTATGACCTTGAGTTGCGGCTATCTGATAACCTTTCCAACGATATTTTTTAGCATAAACTCTAGTCCAAGGTAAATATGGCAATGCAACACCAGCTTCAATATCATAACCCTGTACAGCACGCTCAGTAATTGTTGGGGTTATGTAAATCAATTTTGACCTAGGAACATAATAGTTCCCAGTTATATCGAATACCGATGATTTAATATCAAAGCCTAAGCTGTAGCGTCGATGCTTGGCTGGCATTTGCCAATCATGAAAAGTATTTACCCCTACAAGAACTCTGTCATCATAAAAAAAGTGTCTGTAACCAATACCAAGATTTAAAGTAGTTCTTAACTGAGAATCATTTAATTTGGAAACCAACCCTAATCTTGCCTGAGTAAATAGAATACCGTCTTGTGGTCGCCACAATGGTTGTACCATAGTAATGCTACCAGCTTTAATTCTGCCAAAAGTATTATGAGTGTACTCAATATCTGTGCGCTGCAACCAACCAGGAATTTTGCCATCTGGTCCCTTAAACGCAAAATTCAATACCTGCTGTGGAGTAAAATATGATGCAACATAACCAAGTAAAGTGTCCTTGTTTAATTTATATCCACCATTATTTACGTTAGCAAAAAATCCAGAACCATTGTTAGCTATCCACTCTTCAGCCCTACTTGAGCCAGCTACAAGTAACTGTGGAGATAAAGCTAGACTAATAAAAATTATTTTAAACCATTTACTCATATGAGAATTCCTTGAACTGATATTGTATATGAATAGATAAATAATAGTATAGTGACCTATATTTCCCATTTAATGGTCATAAATTTTCAGTCATTTGAAAAGATAAATATAAGGTACACATATACAACCTAATAAGATTGGAATTATTAATTATAAGAATGGAGCTAGGTTAAATTAATTTTCATCAGTATCTTTGCCATTTGATTTGATTTGATTTGATTTGATTTGATTTGATTTGATTTGATGTGATTTTTTCTTTATATCTTTTTCAGGTATAGGATGTGATTGTTCCTTACTTTTGTTTTCTTTTCACAGATTTATTTCTCATATCATTGACAGTATTTTTCTTTAATCAAAACACCACGCTTAATCATAAACAGCACATCATCATTTGCATTAATTATGAAAAAAAAATAGTTGTCTGCATAAACATATAGATGTAAAACTTAAACAAATTAAATTACAGTGCAATATCCAGCATTTGCTGCTTAATATACACACTTGAATTTGCAGTTTGTAATAGAATTGCTTTAATGGATTCTAAGTAACCGGTAGATCGCACAAAGCTATAATCTAAAGATTCCATTAATTTTTGAACTGCACAATTATTAGAATATCTTTGTTTTTGATAATTATGTAAAGCACTTTTAACATTAGTGCAATACGCAGTACATTCTGCTAAAGCTTGCGCATCTTTAAACCCTAAATTAACCCCCTGACCTGCAAGTGGGTGGATCACATGCGCTGCATCACCAATTATTACAACTCGCCCGTGGTAATACTGTTGTGCATGCATACCCTGTAGGGGAAAAGCAGCTCTTGTACTTATACTTTGGATATCAGTAACATTACTTTTATCATATATTGATAATTCTTTAATAAAATCCACATCATTTAATGTCAGTAACTGCTTTGCTGTTTGAGTTTTAGTGCTAAGCACAATAGAGTATCCATTATCCTTTAATGGTAACCAAGCCAAAACCCCATGTTCAGAAAAGGTCTGAGTTGCTGTATTTTTTTCACCATGCGCTTTAAAATTACCAACGATTGCACTTTGTTCATATGCTGTAAAGGTGACTGGTAATTTTAATTTTCTTCGAACAAATGAGTTTGCACCATCTGCTCCAACTAGTAGATGGGTAGTATATTCATGTCCTATTGCACTTTTCACATAAACTTTTTTTTCATCTTGAGAGAAAGATTCTATTTTATCTACTCTGAAATCAACACCTTGTAATGCTCTGTGCATTACCTGTTGAAT
Source organism: Francisellaceae bacterium (assembly GCA_018703155.1). Classification (GTDB taxonomy): domain Bacteria; phylum Pseudomonadota; class Gammaproteobacteria; order UBA6186; family Azoamicaceae; genus JABJGS01. Next base: position 39,943 of record JABJGS010000082.1, read on the forward strand.
TTGTCTATTCTCAAAGGTATAAGCTAAAGCTATTTGATTGGCATCATTATGATCTAGATCTAAATTGCCACTGTTCGTGAAAATTTCAATGTTTTTAAAAACACCATAGCGATGACTTTTAAGTTCATCCCAAATTCCTGCTTTTTTGAATAATCCAATTGTAGTCAAGTTTAGAGCGCTAACCCGCAAGTCATATTCACTTGTAAACGTTACTGTACTAATCAAGGGCTTAGTATCAAGGAGTAAAACTTTTATATCTGGATTTCCACTTTTAAGCAGTAAGGCATACAAACTACCTACTAGTCCCGCACCTTGAATAATCACGTCATAATTCAATGTTATATCTCCACAAAAGCACTATCAGGTAACTTTTCCATTTTACCTAACATATAGTCCATTAGTTTCTTCTTTAAAGTATCACTAGCATTCACTGTGATTATTCCTAAAGTACGCAACACCCCCATACTTGGAGCAGAGCTTGCGAAAATACGAACTATTTCATTTGTTGATTTAATTATTTTTGCATGTTCAACGGTACGCCATTGACAATACTCATCTAAAATAATATTTAAATCATCATTACTATTTTTCAATAATTGCAGTAACGAAGCAATATCTCTAATAGCCAAATTAAAGCCTTGAGCCGCTATCGGATGAATGGTAATTGCAGAGTTCCCCAATAATACACAGCCATCTTTTGCTAAAATTTTAGCTTGGCGTTGCGCTAATGGATAACTAACTCTTTTACCTATAGATTCAATTCTGCCAATATATCCAGACATAATACTTTTAATATATTGAGAATATTCTCGTTCATTAAGCCGTAAATATTTTGTTGTCTCTACATTTGAGCTAATTAATATACTTTTCATTTGATTATCTTGAAAAGGTACTAACGCTAGAGAGCCTGATTTATGAAAACGTTTAAAAGCAGTATTTTCATGGTAACGGTTAAGCTTTACATTAGTGACAATTGCTGAGCTACCAAAATCATGCACATCTAAATCAATTTTCAAAATATCTCGTAATTTTGAATTAACACCATCGGCACCAATAACTAGTGGAGCTATTAAAACCTCATCCTGAACTGTAATTTGCCATAACTTATTGTCTGCGTCATAGATAAACTCACTTGCAATATCCCCCCAATATGTAGTGATCATTTTTTGTTGTGTGGCATAATTTTGCAGAGCATATGTTAATACTCCCGCCTCAATAACCACACCAAGTTGGTCTGGTGCTGACCAGCTAAATGTCCCCAAACAATCTTTCTGCGATACATGTACCTTACTAATGGGAGATGAGCAAGACTTTAAAATATCCCACAGACCATAATTATTTAAAATTTTAATAGTCAAGGATGATAATGCTAATCCACGGAAATCACTTGTACTTGCTGTTTTCAGATCAACTAATGGTTTGGGTTCGATTAGGGCAACTCTATAGTGTAACTTTTCACACATTGCTGCAGCAATAGAGCCAACCATGCCCCCACCGACAATAATTACATCATAATTCTTCATAGGCTATGAGGCCATCATTGCTTCAATTTCACTAATGGTCTTTGGAACTTCCTCAGATAAGATGACAGGTCCATTTTTGCCAACAAACACGTCATCCTCAATCCTCACACCAATATTATGATACTGTGAAGGTATATTAGAATCTTCAGGTATATATAAACCTGGCTCAACAGTTATCACCATGCCTGGTTCAAAATCACGCCAATTGTTATCTAGTTTGTATCTGCCAACATCGTGAGTGTCTAACCCCAGCCAATGACCAGAGCCATGCATATATACTTTTTTGTATGATTGGTTTTTTAAAATATCATCTTTATTGCCAGTTAAAATCTTAAGATCTATTAATCCTGGGATCATGACTTCAAGAATGCTATCTTGTACGCCATTTAGTGGTAAACCAATTTTAACTGCATCAATACCTGCAAGTTGAGCTCTAAGAACTAATTCATAGATATCTTTCTGTGCACTAGTGAATTTTCCGTTTACTGGAAAAGTTCTAGTAATGTCAGCTGAATATCCTTTATATTCACCACCGGCATCAATCAGCAATAAATCCCCATCTTTCAGCTCATCTTCATTGTTGGTATAATGCAATATACAAGCATTAGCGCCTGTTGCAACAATAGCAGGATAGGCTAATGTTCGACATCCATTATACTGTACATGATGGGTGAATATAGCTTCTAGCTGATATTCAAACAAACCTGGCTTACACGCTTTTATTAATTTATTATGTGCCTTAGCTGATATACTAGCAGCCTGATACATTAACTCTTTTTCATAATCATCTTTAATTAAACGTTGCTCATGCAATAGTAAACTTAAATCTCTAATAGTATCGGGAGCTTGTGCACCACGCCGCATGCCTTGCTTAACTATTTCTAGTGTTTTCAATACACATAAATCATTTTGTGTATTTGCGGAAAAGCTATAATACAAATTTTGTTTATTTGCACATAAATCAGTTAAATGCTTCTCAAGATCACACAACGGAAAGGCAGCGTCTAAGCCCAAAACCTTAATACCTTCATCAATCCCTAAACGTTTACCATTCCAGCACTCAGCAATAGGATCTTTGGGTTGTAAAAACATAGTTACTTTAGACTTGCCTGAATAATCTTTTGTCAATACCAAGCAGCAATCTGGCTCATTGAAACCTGTTAAATACAAAATATCGCTATGCTGACGAAAAAGCATTTGCGAATCAGAATTTCGATTAATTATTTTAGCGCCAAAAATAATAGCAACACTAGCAACATCAAGTTTATCTAGTAACACTTGTTGACGGAGTTTGTAATTGTGCATGATCGCCCCTTACAATTTTTTAATGCAGACTTGTACTTACTTCTGTGCAGTAGTTTATATTGCTTGAGCTACCATTGCTATCCTTTAGTTCTATCTGCAAACTTTGAACGGCTGCTCTTATGTACTCTAGTATCTCAAACAAAGCTGTTTCATTTTCTTCATCATCATCTTCTGAAACTACGTAAGCAATTTGAGATATATCGGTTACTGCCTCTTTAGCTTCTGGGGTAGCTAGCTTCTCTTCAGTAATACCAGCAAGACCAAGTCCACATAAAAAGCCACGACACCAATCAGCCAAAGCTTGTACTCTAATTGCTAAGTCAGTGTCATCATCTGGTAATAAGGGTTGAAAGGAGAACTCTATACCATCAAAGGAACTAATATCCTGCTTATATAATCTGCCTAAAATTTCACGCAACCCAGTGCTTGAATTTAGACAATCTAACTCTTCAAGAAGAATGCTTAGCCAGTCTTCCCTAGATCTATTTGTATTTGCACATATAATGCCCACTTGCATGCCATGTGTCTCCGCAGCACTAATGCTTGCTTTGGCTAAAGATAGTAGTTCATCTAACTCTTTATGCGTTACTTGCATAATTTAATCTCTCAACAATTTGGGTTATACTTTTATTATCCTGTATTATTAGGAAAAACTCTACGTTTTACAATAGTTATTTTATAAACTCATTGACCAGATTGTTTTGCAGCTTTATATTTAAACTAGGGATACACAAGGATACACAAGTGACTAAGCACGTTGCCGTTCAAATCCTAGGAAAAGACTATCAGGTTGCCTGTCCTGAAGGAGAGGAGCATAACCTCATAGAAGCCGCTTATTACCTTGATGGAAACATGCAAGAAGTAAGGAAAAGTGGAAGGGTTCTAGGCCCTGAAAGGGCTGCCATTATGGCAGCATTGAATATTGCAAATGAATTACTACAATTAAAGACAGATACCGAAAACGGTAAAATAAATATTGAAGACAAAGTTAGTGGAATGTCTAACAAAATCTCTAAATGCCTGATTGGCAAAAAGAGAATTAGGGTTCGCCCTGAGAGAGACATTGAAGAATCTGCTAACTTATAACAAGTTTTATGGCGGTCTTAGGGCATATGGCACTTGAGCTATACATCTTGAGCCGATATTAACAGTCCGGGGGCGATTCCCTGAGTGTTGTTGAGCATGTCTGCCTTAGAGTAGAAAGCCTTATACGCTCATACCAGTTCCCACTTGAACCTTAGGGTTCGGGAAAAGGCAATTTTGCCATTGTTTTAAGCCGCCACCATATTCTTATGCAAGATAAAAATAGCATCAGACAGAAAATTATAAAGCAGCGCAAGCTGCAAAGTACCAAGACCATTACGAGCTCATCTGCCAAAATCAGTTCACAACTATTCAACATGCCTGAATATATAAGTGCTAAAACAGTTGCTATGTATTGGTCCTTTGGTTCTGAAGTAGATACTAAAGATATCCTGACCCACGCTCTAGCAGCTTACAAGCTCTGTTATTTACCAAAGATCGTTGGCAATACTTTAAATTTTATTAAGATTACTGATGAGCAAGAACTAATAGCCAATAAGTATAAAATTCTTGAACCTAGCACTGGGGCAAGCAGCTCACCAAATGAGTTAGACCTTATACTCCTACCTCTAGTTGGCTACACTGAATCTGGTCAAAGAATTGGTATGGGTTCTGGATATTATGATCGGTGCCTTGCCACTACAAGTAATATGCCGTTACTAATTGGCCTAGCCTATAGTTTTCAAGAAGTTACTGACTGTAAATTTGATGAATGGGATATAAAGCTTGATATAATTATTAACGAGGATGAGGTCATTTTCTGTGCATAATATTACAAAAGTGTAATATAGCAAAAGAATAATACATATAGGGATATTATGGGTATTAGCGCATTAATAAAAGGTTATCTTAAATTTAAAAAAGGAGCTTATGAATTACATGAGAAAGAATTTGTTAATCTAATAACTAATGGTCAGCGACCAAATGCTCTATTTATCAGCTGCTCTGATTCAAGAGTAGTCCCTGAACTTATTACTCAATGTGATCCAGGAACCTTATTTCATCATCGCCAAGTCGGCAACTTCATCCCACCGTATAGTGATAACCTTGAAGGCATACATACTTCAACATTAGCTACAATAGAATATGCTATAGAAGGATTAAAGATAAAAGATATCATCATTTGTAGCCACTCTAAATGTGGAGCTTGTGCCAATCTTTATGATGATATTAGCAATAAACCTGAACTAAAATTTCTAAATACATGGCTCACACAGAGTCCCAAGCTACAAAAGTTTGTCGAATTACAGAAAAATAGTGGATTACATCAAGATAACTTAGCTGAAATAACTGAACGAGTATCACTATTATGCCAAGTAGAAAATTTGTTAACCTACCCAATAATTTATAAAAAAATAAAAGAACAAGAAATATTTCTACATGCATGGTATTACGATATAGCCTCTGGTGATATAGATTTTTTTGACTCAAATAGGTTAGACTTTATTAGACTTGCAGATATTTTAAATGAGCAAAAAAAATAAGAGGTTATTATGACATTCTGGTTAATGAAATCAGAGCCTGATGCATTTGGGATCGATGATTTAAAAAAAAAATCCAAAGGTACTGATTGTTGGGATGGTATCCGCAACTATCAAGCTAGAAATTTCATGCGTGACGAAATGAAAAAAGGCGATGAAGCTTTTTTTTATCATTCAAGCTGCAAAGAGCCAGGTATCTACGGCACGATGAAAATAGTAAAAGAATCCTACCCAGACTTAACTGCATTTGACACCAATGAAAAATACTTTGATGTCAAAAGTTCACCAGAGAATCCACGATGGTTTATGGTTGATGTTAAATTTACTGAAAAATTCGAAAACCCGATCTTTTTAGCCGAACTTAGATTGCACAAACAACTTGCCTCAATGAAAATATTACAACGAGGTAATAGATTATCAATAACGCCAATCACTAGCCCAGAATGGAATTATATAATCAAGCTAGCAGCAAATTAACCAAATGGAGACTGTCACCATGAACCTACAAGATGAGTTAAAACAAAAGTCTGCAGCTAGTGCAATAGATTTTATCAACCATTGCGAAGTTATTGGTATTGGCACCGGTTCTACAGTCGATTTTTTTATTGAAGAGCTTGCCAAACATCAAGATTTATTTACCACCACAGTTGCAAGTTCAATTAGAACTGAAATTAAATTAAAAGAATTTGGCATTAATGTATCCAGTCTTAAGGATGTTAATGGAATTGATGTATATATCGATGGTGCTGATTCCTGCAACCCTCTCAAGCAATTAGTAAAAGGTGGCGGTGGTGCCTTAACTAGAGAGAAAATTCTTGCACATGCAGCTAAACAATTTATCTGTATAATCGACGAGGCCAAAACTGAAGATTATTTGGGGAAATTTCCAGTACCAATAGAAGTATTGCCTTTTGCAAGAAGCCAAGTTGCAAAAGAAATTGTAAAACTCAAAGGTAATCCAGTTATGAGAATAGGATTTACTACTGATAATGGCAATGAAATTTTAGATGTTCATAATTGGGTGATCTCAAATCCAATTGAACTTGAGCAAACCTTAAACAATATTCCTGGTGTCATCTGTAATGGTATTTTTGCGTTAGATGCAGCTGATCTAGTTCTTATTGGCACAAAAGATAAGGTCTCTATTTGCGATTAAGTGTAATACCACATTAATCTAACATCAGATTTTACTCATAACCTCTAGTTATAGAGCCCATTGACTTGTGGCTACTATAACCATACCATGCATCTCCGTTTATAATCTTTACAGCTTATCTTTGACAAGTTAGAATATTGACTTTTCTGTTGTTAACTCAACCAGAATCAATAATTTCCAAATAATAATTGTACTAATAATAAAATTAATAACTTATTTTCATGATAAGAATCAGGAGTATCGAGCAGCATGCATGATGAAAACATAGAACCTTTGACTAATAAAAAATCTAAAAAAGACAATCGTACTCCTACAGATAGCATTGCCTCTAGTAAAACATACGATTCAAGACCAATAAGCCCTGCATTAGTAAGCTCGTCTACCATTATGTCTAGTCCTTCTGTAGAACGAATAAAACGTAGATATAATGAAATGAGCACAACCACTCCAGTAAAAGATAATGATGGTAATGATAAAGCGCATGTTGCACCTAAAACTCCTGATGCTATAAATACGGCTACGTTCCTTGGGGTTGCATATCAACAGTTTTTTTCTAACCATTCAGCTGTATCTGGCCCATATTCTCATATTTACACCCCTCAAAAAATTAACGCATGCCTTTGTTGCCATATGAAGGAGAGCATCATCTTCGAGTAAAAGTTTTATCCACTGAAGATTGCTTCCATGAACGACTAGATTTATCTGAGGCTTCGCTCCTGAATATAAATTTTGATAATGCAGTAGGAGCACTTGTTTGCTTTGGTGGCTGTCTTATTGCCAGAGTTAATAATGCAATGCATTTTGCTAGAGAAATTAACAGACCGGCAGAAGCGGCCGAGATGGTGTTGACTTTAAACATGCAGAGTATGGGTATGAGAGTGCTATCAAATTACTAAACTACATTGATAATTTTAAAAAAATCTTCCAAAGTTCGCATGGAAGCTCTCTACAAAATTTTGATAGTGAATTTATTATAAAATTTGGTAATCCAAGGATTCAAGCAGAACTTTTTCAAAAAATGATGTCTGCCACAGATAAAGTAGAGAAAAAAAGTGGTATATTCCAAAACGAAATAACCAGACTTTTGCAACAATCTAGAGCAGTAGCACAACCGATTTTAATAATAAGTGACATTCCTGTCGCCAGTTCTAGCTCTAGCTCTAGCTCTCAACCAAAAACTACAATCCTTTCAGCTGATGCAGCTGAATATAAACCTACAGTACCATCCAAAGCAATGCCTCCAATTTCAATGGAATCATTTCAGGGGCAATATGGAATGCACTGCACACAAACCACCTCAATTAACCCTTATGAAGCACCTGTAAATCCTAGAATGATACCAGCTTCTTATGGAATGATGATGCCAATGGCTCCTAGAATGATGCCAATGGATCCTAGAATGATGCCAATGGATCCTAGAATGATGCAAATGGATCCTAGAATGCTGCAAACTGTCCCTTATGGAATGATGATGCCAACAGCTCCAGTAATGATGCAAACGGTCCCTTATGGAATGATGGTACCAACAGCTCCAACAGATCAACCACCAAGAAGAAGAATGCTTGCCTACCCACTAGGAGTCCCTAGAGCACCTACACCTGAAATACCAACACCTAAAAGTAACACTTATCCCAAATATAAATAATTTATTGGCATTCAGTAGATTAAGATAGCACTACAGCATTAACACTAACCTCTCCATAAATGGAGAGGTTCATAATGACATCTCATTCTACAGTGCCACTCATAATATTTATCTATAATTACCTTTTTGCATAATATATTTAGATACTATAGATCCTACTACTATGGATACAAACAAGACAGTAAGGCAGATATAGCCACTTAGAACAAAGTTATAACTATTTACACCTATTTTGAAAATATTAGTTAAAAGATATGTTGATAATATGCTGGCAAATATAATCGATATCATACCTGTTAAAATACCAATTAATGAATATTCAAATCTTAAATAATCACGCAGTTGTTGGTATTTTATGCCAATATCACATAACAATTTCCACTCATACTGATGACTCTTAAACTGACAAGCTAAAATTAAAGCCATTGCAATACATAGTAATATTATTAAAATTGCGGTAAATACATAAACAATCAATGAAAATTGTTCAACTAATTTCCACATGCTCTTAATAATCATATCACTGTCAAATATACTGACCATTGGCAGCTGCTGTACTAGTGTATTTAATTTCATAGCCTGAGCATAATCAAGATGAATACTGGTCATATATGTATAAGGCAATGCAGATATTATATCTTTTGAAAAAATTAGAAAGAAATTAGGACTCATATTTTGCCAATCAACACTACGAACACTAGTAACTTTAGCCTCAATACTTTCACTGCCAACTTGAACTGTTAAACTATCTTGCAATTCAATATCCAAACGCTTAGCAAAACCTTCTTCCACTGAGACTTGGTTTTCACTGTCATCATTTAACCACTCTCCAGAGATGATCTTATTATCAAATTTCAACTCATTAAAACCACTGACTTTTAAATCACGATGAAATCCTTTACGTCCCGGCATATTCACACTTGGATGAATTAGCACATCGTTATTAATTTTGGTTAATCTTGCCGATACAGCAGGATATAGCTCAACATCTACATTCCAAATATCTTCAAATATTTTTTTATTATCCTGAGGGATGTCAATGAAAAAATAATTAGGTAAATCAGCACTGAATCTAGTGCCCCAATCATGCAAAATTGATTTATTGGTGTAAATCAATCCAATGCACAATGCTAAAATCAACATTAATATACTTGAAAATAACGCATAATCTTTAGAATATCGCTGTAATTGCAAAGCAGCATACTTTATATGCCAGCTACTTTTACGTACTACAAAGTACAGTTTGCTATAGCACAGATTCATACACTCATAAACAATTATAAACATACATAGCGTTGCTAGTGCGATATAAATCAAATCCACCTGTGCTCTTAAATAATAATAAAATGCCACAGATATCAAACCCATGGCTAATAACTTAAATATTGTTTTTTTTGCTTCTATATTCAACATTGTCATTATTGTTTTAACATATAAAAAATAAATAAACATTACAACAATAGCTATATCAAGCCATGGCCATATAAATGATATTGTGTTTTGCAGGATATATCTAGCAACTATGTTATCAATTATACCACCTGCTAACACACCGACAATTAATGCTAATAGAATACTCGCGCCACCTGAAAATAAGTAATATGAAACTATCTTATTTTTTGACACACCAAGATCATGATAAGTTTGTGAAGATTTAATACTTGCCAACTGAAAGTATCTCAAACAGTATATCCATAAGCAAATACATATCGACAACAGGATTACAAAGCAAATTGTTAATAATATATCCAACTTGTTAATCATCTTATTAGATAGACTTGCTGTATCATTAGCTCGTTTATATGTAAGCATGCTATTTGTTTTCGTACTGGCAACTATATTATCTATGACATCGGTATTTCCATTTAACAACATCTCATATTTAGCTCTAATTCCTGGTTGTTGTAATATTTTAACAACTTCACTTGATTTAATTATCAGCTTTGGCGATATTGCGCTTAGAGATATACTTTGTGGTAATGAGACTATTTGTTTAGCAACCAGGTATTCTTTGTTATTAACTTTAATACTATCATTAATTGTCACACCTATAGCTTGCATAGCTCTAACATCAAGCCATATGGAATTGTCCTCAAGCATAGCTCCTGAGGCCTTGCTATTGTCATCTAATTTTATATGCCCAGACAAAGGAAAGTTAGCATCAACAGCAATGACATCTACCAGAACCACTTTATCATTTTTAATGATTACAGTTTTATATGATATTTTATTAGAGAATAAAACATTTTCATTTAATACATTTCCTATATCTATTGGCAATGCACTTTCTAAGACTAGATTTGCACCTAAAATTTCACTTTTAGTTGTCATAAGTGCATCTAACACTTGATTATGTAAGAGCTTAAACCCTACTACCAAACTAAATATAATTAATGAAACAAAAAATAAAACTTTGTTCTCTATAGTAAGAAAATGTCTACTGCTGATCCGTAAAAAGTGTTTAATCATTAGCTTCATCCACAATGGCACCATCTTGAATTTCCACAACACGGCTACAAATTTCAACCACCAAGGGATCATGAGTTGCAATAATAACTGCTGTACCTTTGCTATTATTTATATTTTCAATTAATTTTAAAATTTGTTTAGTACTATTCCTATCTAACTGACCAGTAGGCTCATCAGCCATAATAACTTTTGGGCTAGTAACCCAAGCTCTAGCAATAGCCGCACGCTGACGCTCACCACCAGATAATGTCTTTGGGTACATATTAAATCTTGCTTGCATGTGGACCTGCTCTAATACACTTATTGCTAGCTGTTCACATTTTTCATATTCCATGCCTTGCAATTCACACACGAGCATTACATTTTCTAAAACAGTTAAATGTTCGAGCAAACGAAAGTCCTGAAATACCATTCCAATTTTACGTAATCGATATTCGCTCAATTGAACTGCATTTAGTCTAGTTAAATCACTGCCTTCAAACAATAATGTTCCTGTCGTGGCGGTTTCAATACCAGACATAATTTTAAGTAATGTTGATTTGCCAACGCCTGAAACACCCTTTATAGCGAGTATTTCTCCATAATTTATATCAAGATTAATATTCTGTAAAATTGAAATATCTTGTGTTGGCAATTTTATATGTTTTGATAAGTTCCGAAGCTTAAATATAGGTTGTGTACTCAATGCCTTTATCCTTACTAGTCTTTTATTTAATAATACTGCAACTGCAACCAGTATGCCTAATTTTAAAATCATCTGCTTAGCTTTTAATTAAAGTCATAAGAAATAGTCAGTTCCAAATAACTTAAACCATGAAAACAACGAAATTTAATTAGTGATATATGGATAACCAACCGCTTCAAAACCTGCACAACGCTAATTTAATATATATAAAATTGATACTACGTTATTAAATAAATAAGATACATACCAACTATAATCCTTCAAATTGTCGGACTAATGAATTGCTTACCTTTGAAACTAAGCATATGATATCCTTACTATATAGATAATTAGTTGAAATTCGAGCATTTCATGTTTAGATGTGGCACAACCATATTAACGACCACTTCACCTCCTCATGAACAATCAATATTTCAAAAAACTATAGATAGTAAGTTTTAATGATTTGGAGTAACTTAGTGCTATTAAATAAAGAATTGCCCTCAAATTATATTTGCTATCGCACTATTACAATAGACCCAAATACTATGGAGCCCCCCTATATAGATATCGGCTCTTGGGGAAGAGTATTAATTTCCACAGGCAAGGTTACTTTAAGTTTGCTTAATGACAACAAAGAGATATTAATAAAACATGTGTTATCTGCAGGCCAGCTTTTTTTAATACCCCCGTATGTATGGCTAAATCTTGATATCACAACTAATGATTTTTCTGGTCAAATAGATCTATATTGCCATCCAAATACATATTTCAATAAGAAGTACGACTTAAAGAATCCTCATAGCTCAGTAGTTGCCTTAAGAAATAACTACTTAATATCCTCAGATAAAAGACTTGATGTTTTAGATTTGGGGGCAGGAAGAGGTAGGAACAGCCTCTATATGTCTCAATTTAACAATAAAGTTTCAGCATATGATGTAGATGAAAAACAAATTTTCAGATTAGAACACATAATCAAAGAGGAAAAAATAAAACATCTTACAGCAAATGTTCTAGATCTTGAGGAAGAAATAATAACGGGACACTATGATGTAGTTATTTGCACGGTCGTTTTACAGTTTTTAAGTAAACATACTGCATGGCAACTATTAAGTAATGCTCAAAAATCAACTAAAATAGGTGGTTATCATGTAATTGTTTGTCCTGTAAATACACCAGAAACACAATTCCCAAAGCATTTTTCTTTTTTATTAGAACCAAATCAATTGATTGAATTCTATCGTGATAAATCATGGGCAACACTGGAATACTCTGAGGATTTTGGACACTTACATAAAACTGCTAAAGATGGTTTACCTATAAGAGGACGCTTTGCAACATTGATTGCACAACGTGTTATTTAAAGATATAGACCTTGTATAATAGACAAAAGTCACCTTATCTGAACTTATCAGCTAATCCGTCATCTGATAACGAACCTTCACACTAAAACCACTCAAAATATTCTATATATCATTTAACATTATTAGAATTTTTCTTATAAAATAAATATTATACAATCACTGCAAATTCCCACCACCCCAAATCTCACCTGTTCAGAGATAGGATTAAACGCATCCTTGCAGACTACATCATCGCCATAGCAGAGTTATATAAAACTAATGACTTTTCTCCGTAGCCATCAACATCCCTCTTTTCCTTTTGTCCTTTTTCATATGCAAGCTGAAATGTTTTATGAAGAATTGATGAATACATCATGGAATTAAAATCTCTATGTATCTGTATCGTACACTCAGCTTCAATTGTTTGCACCTCGACTTTGTCAGAATTACCATTGATATAAACACTCAATAATTTAACAATATCACTGTGTCCCATTATATAGGCGACCTCTAGAGGCGACACCGCCAACTTAGTTTTACAACCTATCAAAATTCCCTTATTTTCAAGATACCCCCTCATTTTTCTTTCAATGACTGGGCCATTCTCAATGCCAAATTCAATACACTCATCATAAGATCTTATTATTGACACTAACGATATTTCATTATAACCAAGTAAATATTCAACCACATTCAAATGTCCTTTTTGACATGCAAAAAACAAAGCCGTCGCGCCATCTAGCGCTTGCATATTTACAAGATTACTTCTTGCTGAATCACCATCAGGAAAGCTTTTCATAAGAAGTTCAACTGATTTAGTGCTACCATTTTGCGCTGCAGAGTGCATAGGATTTAAGCCATTGCTTCCGCAAATTCTGCAATCCGCACCAACAGACAGTAAGTACCTGACAATAGCCTCATTATTTATCTTACACGCCAGATATAGAGGTGTAGGCCCATCATCAAGCATCTTTTTATTTACAAATTTCCGACGGGCATCTTCATCAGGAAGATTTTCAACAAGAAAAACAAGTGTTTCAAGACAGCCTTTGTGTGCTGCGATATGCACGCCACCCCATCCTGCTGTAGAGCACAAATTATAATCTACACCCAAAGATAATAAATACTTAACAGTAACCTTATCATTTTTTGCACATGCAATATGGAAAAGAAAAAAGCCTCCCTCAGTTTGTTTGTTTACAGCCTCATATCGCTCTCTACTTGGCAAGCTTTCAAGAAGAAGTTTAAGAATTTCAAGGTTACCAGATTGTGCTGCAGCATGCATAGGATTTAATCCGTTCGCCCCATGAATTTTATAATCTGCACCAATAGACAATAAGTACCTTACAGTATCCTGATGATTAAAATGACAAGCCAAATACAATGGTGTGGCACCACTGCTTGTTATTTGTTTATTTACAAACTCACTGTGGGAATCATCAGGCAAACTTTCAACGATAACCTTTAGTATTTTAGCATTATCTTTTCTTGCTAAAACATGTGCCGAATTAGCGCCATCTAGATTGCAAACCCTACAGTCTGCACCAACATTAATCATGAAATTAACAACACTCTCATTACCATTTTCACATGCCATATATAATGGCGTTGTTCCACTTGGTGTCAGCTTGTTTACAAGTTCATCCCTCGCCACATCATCAGGTAAATTTTCAATAATAGGCTTGAGTGCATCAAGATTACCTGCATACGCAGCAATATCAGCACCGCCAATGCAGCTAAGTAAAAATGTTGGAAGGATAATTAGTTTTTCAAATGTCGCCATTGTAAGTATTGCTGTATTGTCCAATATTTTTTTAGCTATTTTCTTCCCTGCATCAGTAGGAACAACAGGAAGGTTGGCACATCCACATACCTTCAATAACTCTTCTAATGCTTTACGCCCATTGCGAGATTCTAAGTAATGCTTCAACACTATCCTTGATTCCATTACAATCCTAATGGCAAACTTAAGCATTCTTTTTCCCGTTAAATATTGATGAGCTAAATTAAATTCATTTTCATGGCCCCCTATAAAAAATTCTGCTATTTTCTGTGCATGCCCTTCTATTAGTTTTTCATTCCTATTTTGCTTTGCCAAAGTTGCAACAGCTTGTTTTGTTTGAGTATTAGGCAGACCTTTCTTTAATGTAAGACTTTCTTTTTTTTCTTCCTTATTTGCTGCTGTATCCAGCTGCACTGCTGTTGCATTACTCTTTTTCACTGACTGACTTCTTTTAGCACTAACAAGAGCTATTACAATATTCGAATTAGACTTGAATTTTGATTGTTGTATTGTATCTTGCTTAAATTCAAGACTTATTGATTCATTTGCAATTAATGACAAGATTACATCTTCATTAGAGTGAGGGCTTAGTATTAACGTCCTTACAAGAGAAAGACTTATATCTTGAGATTTTTGAATATAACCTGCTGCCATTTGGATTATGCCAGAACTTGCATTTCCGTGATTACAAACATCAGTCACCATATCAATATGACCATAATATAAACATTGTCCCATAAGAGTATTTAGTGTGGGAGTGCTTGTGAATTCATTCACAGATATTCTTAACAGATCACCGTCAATCATACCTGTTCTTGTCAAAGTGGAGTTACTTATTAAGTTATGATGTAATGAGCTAAGTGCTTCCTTTGTTCTTTCAACAGCCCCATCAAGAGAAGATAATTCTTCATAACTTAATTTGCCTTGAAAATCTGTCATGACCCTAAGCATAGAGGTCGCAAAGTCAACTTTCATCTCATCTGTGTTTAGTACATCTTCACGTGCAAGTAGTTGTTCGAAAATACTTACATCTTTAATATGCAAAAGAATTTGTTCTAGTATTTCTATGTTGGCATTTGGGTTTGCAGCTATTCTTCTCATCATATCAGAGTTAAAAATTCCTCCAAGTCCGACAATACTCCATAATGATTCAGTGTTGGCCGTGTCTACTACTTGCTCAACAACAGACACAACCTGTTGCATCAATGCATCAGAACCTCTCTCAAGTGCTGCAATATTACGAGTAATACCTCGTGCAATATCATCTTTTATTCTTATGGCAAATTCAGAAACTTTCGCTGAAATAATGCTTATTTGCTCATTAGCAGGTAGTTGTGAGAAATCAGCACTACTTTGCTCTGAGGCAGATATTTTATAAGAAATACTTAGCTCTCCCTTTAACGCTTCCCATAAAGATGGGAATGAATCACTGGCAACCACATCATCAACAATAATTAACTCACTCATGGTCTAGTTGCAGCTACAAATGACTTATGAAAATATAAAGAATTACTCCGAGCCAAGCTATTTCTCTCTTTTGAGCGGTTTTGCGGGCTACTTGAATAACCGCCATTCCTGTAAACACCATCCACTTCTTTAAGTAGAGCATCATCAGAGTTATAAAAACCATATTTAACAACAACATCAAACTCTAAACCTTTAGACTCTTCAACAGTATAAA
>JABJGS010000004.1 GCA_018703155.1 Francisellaceae bacterium
CGAAATCTTTGATGTGCGCGAGCAAGAAGAATTAAAAGCAGGAACTATACCTAATGCAATACACCTTCCACTTTCAATCATACTAAACAATGAAGGTGATTTTAGCGAAATATTAAAATACAAATCAAGTTATAAAAAAATATGTATCTACTGCCAACATGGATTTAGAGGTATTCAAGCTATTACAAAACTCTCCACATTTGGTATCGAAAATTTGCATAACTTAACTGGTGGATATTTATCCTGGTGTTCTACACTATTGAATAAATAACATTTATTTACATTTTAAAATATTAGGAAATATATTTTATTAGCATTACCACAATTTGTTATATTATACTTTTATAATATCACCTCATCGGACGTGTCCTTCCAGTAAGCGTGTATAGATAATATAAGACCATGTTTATAACTGATGGCAATCAATTATCTCATACTGATTTTGGTATTCATTTTAATGTCTTCTTATAGAGTAGCAATAAACCTATACTAGATAATACAACACCACTTATTATTATTCCAAGACCAAGCCATTGAGCCTGATTTAGGTATTCTTTAAATAAATAATGACTGATAAGACATGCAATCACTATTCCAAAGTGATTATAAACTGATAATTTACCTGGGTCCTCATATTGGTACGCCCTTGTTAAAAAATATTGAGCTATATGTGTACAAATTCCAACCTCAATTAACCATAATACTTCTAGCATACTTGGGGTTACCCATTGATAAAAGAACATTAATGAAGATACAGGTATTGATATTAAAGGAAAATAGAATATTACAACCTCAGGTTCTTCCTTACCCTTTAATGAATATATTAGCTGGTAAGCCATTGCTGTAAAAAAGGCACCAGCAATACCAACCGTGACCATGTTATCAATACCATCTATGTTAACGTGGTATGTCCAATATATACCAAATAGTGCTACAACCGCACCAGCCCACTGCATAAAATGATTAGCTCTCTGAAAAACCATTACAGATAAAATCAATATGAACATTGGAGTTAACTGTTGCATTGTTATAGCATAAGCATAATTCATATGTTTTATAGTTAGGAAAAAACAGCCAAGCCCTATGGTGCCTACACAACCTCTTGCTATTAATAGCTTTCTATGTTCCTTTAAACCAAATAGTTTTAAACCTTTCCTTTTAATTGTAACAATGCATATAAATACACTTATTAATGATCTGAAAAATATTATTTCATAAAATGGAATATTGGTTAACGTCTTAACTCCAATGCCCATGATAGCAAAAAATATCATTGACATTAATACTAATACAATACCTTTCATTTTATCTTCCAATCGTTATTAAAGGTATAATCTCTCTGTTAAATAGTGAGTTTCCAATAAGCAAACATAGCAACTGGAAGACCACGTTAAATATAACCTTCTTTTTATTATAGGTTATATAAATAATCTCTATTATTATGACATATTAAGATAGTATCCCACATCATATGTTACAGCATTTGATAATACTTCTTTTGTGTCCTACCAATAAACAAAAATAGCCGTTGAAAGACACCGTAGAACACCAGCAATAAATACAGTAATGGTATCTATTGATTTTTTCACTTGCCCACATTATTAAGTTATAATGGTTTTTTATATTGGTAAACAAAAGGTCCTAAAGATGCAGACATACCAGATACATACTGCTGGAGATAGCATTCTTAAAGAGATAGCAACCCCAGTAACCACCTTTAGTACTAAAGAACTCGACGATATTATCAAATTATTATTTTATGTTATGCATGACACACATGGCGCGGGACTTGCCGCCCCACAAATAGGCTTACCGATACGTATTTTTGTTTATGGTATTAAAGATAATCTTAGGTATCCAACCGCAATTCCTATTCCAAACACTGTCCTTATAAATCCTGAAATTTTAACGTTTTCAAATGAAGTCACTGATTTTCATGAGGGCTGTCTCAGCATTCCCAATATGAGAGGCTTAGTGTCAAGAGCTAATAGTATCGAATATAAATTTCAAACAGTTACAGGGGAAACTAAAATTAAAATAGCCGAAGACTTTGAAGCTCGAGTTATTCAACATGAAATAGATCATTTGAATGGAATTTTATTTCCAAGTAGAATGAGTGACATGTCCACATTTGTATATAATAAAAGTGTATCTTGACTTTTAAAGTTAAAAATCAATAGATATTCTCAACATCCTATATTCTGCTTCTTTGTTAATACCTTCTATAGAGGATTTGAATATTTTTTTAAGTCCGTATGTCTTTCCATTTACAACATCATATAGTCCGCGTTTAATAGCTATAACTTCATGATCTATAAGAATGTTTTCCTCTATACTTTTAAAAAAATTTTCAGAAAGTTTTTCATTATTCCAAGCATTTATAACATTCACACGTAGTTTTCTGCCTGACACTAACTTTTCTTTTGCTAATGGAAAAGAAATAGGAATTGACATTTTCTGCATTTCTTCATATCGACTATCATCTTCAGAATGCAAATATATTTGTGTTGTTTGAAATGAAGAATGTCTGTGATTATCCCGTATCATAGTTGCAGGGATCCCAAGTTTATCTTGATGAGATGCTGATAAATGCCTTAACCAATGTGGTGATAGTAATTTTAGTTTTTTATGTGAATCTGAGTCACTATCAAATTTCATGGCTGCACAGCCAGCCAAGTCTTTTACAAGCTTATACATTAGGCGTATGCTAATTGGCTTCCTTCCATTACAAAGCAAGTATTCTGTATCACAGATTGATGGTTCTATTTTTTTACCAATTGATGCTCTATATAATTCAACCACATTCATTAGATTGGTGTTTACCGGTATGTGTCCCTCCTTACCACCTTTGCCTTTAACATAAAACCACCATTTACCATCCTCTTTTCGAAAAGAACTCCATGAATGTGTAGCAAGTTCGTTTATTCTTAGTCCTAAAAAATATAACATTGCAATAATGAACCACGTTCTATTTTTACGTGCAACTTCAGTTTCAGTGTTTTCCGGATACTCATTCATAGTTCTTAATAAAGTATTCCATTCAACTTCATTCAGCATACGAGAGCGTACTTGATACTTTCTTGCGCCATGGTCAACAGAAAAGCTTTTATAAGCACGCATCAATCGTATTGGGTTACCATCTAGATATTTAGCATTTACAAAATAGTTAAACATGGAGTTTATTGCTCTAACTGCGGCGTTAAAGCTCGCACCACTAAGACCCGAGTTACAAAAAAGTTTCTTAGAACCCATCCTTATTTCAGATTTGCTTGCTATCCAACTATCGTCAGGTGAGCGCAAAAAATCAAAAAATTTCTCTAAGTCTTGAACGGTTAAATCTGTGAAATATTTTCCTGATATATAAGTACACCACAGAACCAATCTTCTGGCTTCTTTCTTATAATATTTATAGGTATTTACTGATGAAACATATTGATTTAACCATTGTGTAACAGCTTCCAAATCATTTTTAGAATTTATCAAGCATGACGGCAACACTGTTAATTTCTGGTTATCATAGTCAAGCAAAGTTCTATTTGCCATCTTGCTTTCTGCATTAAAAAACAGTTCACTTTCACTCAAATGCTAACACCTCAGACATACCCATTTTTAAAATAATCTAACCTTCACTTCTCTTTCTATTAATAATAGTTATGGAATCATCCATGGTTTTTGATTATTACTTTTAATTACGTTCCGCGATGGCATTTAGCAGTCGAGCATTCTCTAATTCTAAACTTTCTATTTTTTTTGCAACACTGCTACCTGAAAGTTTCAGCTGCACCCGCTCAATAAGCTTTTCTTTTTGTGACAATTTATCTTGCAACAATATGACCTTGGTTTTTTGCTCCATTATTTTATCGCTGTGTTTTGATGAAATATCTCTAACTTCATTTCTAGATGAGATCAAAATATCTTTAACCTCCGTCATCAAATGTTCAATTCTAGCATCATAGCTACTAATTATTTGCGCCATATGACTGCTATGTTGATCTAGCAATATTTTAAATTTATGGTCATATTCAGTAACCTTCTCTTCTAACCAAGTATTTTTCTTAACTAGATTTAAATACTCTTTTTTGATTTTTATATTACTTGATTTAGCCTCATCACAAATTAAATGCTTATCTCTTACTTCATTTATAAGTTTTTCATTTGACTCTAATATTTTCTCAATAGTTAATTGATGCTCAGTGATTTTAGTTTTTAAGCTTTCTATATATATGTATGGAATTGTTGAAGAGTTTTTATTGGTATCAACATCATGACCTGGCTTCTCAGCTAACCATTTTTTCAGATGCTTATGTATAGTAGAAATGGAGCCACTCCCAATATGCGCTCTAATCCTTGCAGCAGTAACTTTATCTCTAGAGAGGTGTAGTTTATGAGCGACCTCAAAGACCTCTTCTCTAGTAACTCCCTGTCTTGGCATAGCACATCCATTAAAAATCTTATGTAACGATTATTCTGGATATTAATCCAAATTGCAACACCATTAGATTCTTTACCAACATTTAGTTCATCAACCCACAACATTATCTGTACACGCCCATTGTAAGGATTCGTTTTGCTAAAGGCTAGGTTTTTAGTATCTAAGTGCTCTTCAATGCCATAAGAAATATCATCATTCGGATATGCGCAAAACTATTTTAGATTATTTCTATTTTAACCTTTTATCTTTACATGATTGGGGCGATGGCTCAGGAGTATCAATTTTTTGTTTTTTGGTGGTGTTGGAGTCAGGAGCTTCACGTTGAAATTCTATATTATGCCCATATTGAGCATGAGAAAATTCAGTGTCGATACTACCAGCTAAAGGATCAGGCGCATCTTGAGGACGCTCATATAATGTCTCTCTAATGGTATTATCGCATTGAATCTCCTCCTCCTCTATCATTTCGTCCATATCCACTTCCATGCTGAATGCTGATGCTTCTTGGTGAATCTGCGTATAATCTACATCAACGTCTGTATTAGATATAGGACTTAGAGCATTGGCATCTAATTTGGCATCTAGTTTGGCTACTGATTTACTAATATTATTAAGACACGTTCTACATTCATCTAATGATTCACAGGTATCACAACGGCCTGTTTTTGAGCCTGCATCTAACCTAGCTTTATTTGCAGCTGTAACTCCAGAAGATACTGTTGCGACAAGCTCTTTTTCTTCAGGTGTCACGTCCTCATCATTTTTCTCCGAAAGCGATATTAACCCAGTACGTAAATCTTGAAATTCCTCACTTGCCTTAACTAAACTATCTAAGTGTTTGTTTAGAATGTCATCAATAGATTGTTGTTCTAATAAATCAATATCTATATCTAATCCAAAAACTTCTGAAACCACCTGTTTGTCTGGCTTGTCTTCATCATAAAGCGCTATGTGCTGAAC